>WRLW01000083.1 GCA_009777435.1 Oscillospiraceae bacterium
CGTCTCCGCCGATGCCGTCTCCGCCGCCGCCGCCGCCGCTGCCGCCGCCGCCTACGCCGCCGCCGCCAACGCCGCCTACACCACCGCCGCCGCCGCCGCCTACGCCGCCTACGCCGCCGCCTACGCCGCCTACGCTTTCACAAAATATAATATTGATATAGACGCGCTCATTTCAGATGATATAGAAAAAATAAGGTCGGGCGTCTACTTCGGCTTTGATCACGACACAAAAATTTACGGCGCCGTTTGGGGTGATTTTCAAGACTCATTGCGTGAGATCGGCTGCCATTACTGGGCGGACTGGTACGAGAAGCTGTTCGCCAAAGGCTTTGCCTTGGACGGCGGCGACCGCGAGGAAATAGAAACCCGCCTGAATATACCCCTCGAGATCCGCGCGCAGGGGGCGGAAGGCGTCGCCCACTATATGGAGCAGCTAAAACAGGGCAGCGAACGCTTAAACGAGGCCCGCGTCATTATCTTGGGCGAAAAAGGCGCGGGTAAGACGTGTCTCGCGCGGCGTCTGATAAACCCCGGCGCGCCTATGACTGAAGCCGAGGAGAGTACGGAGGGCGTTGACACTACAGTGTGGAAGATAAACGGCGATTCAGCCGAATCGACCGTCAACGCGCATATATGGGACTTCGCGGGGCATGTTATCACCCACGCCGCCCACAGGTGCTTCCTTTCCGAACGCTGCTTGTATATTATCGTCTACGACGGGCGCTCCGAAAGGCGCAACCATCTTGAATATTGGTTAGATCACGTGCAAAACTACGGCGGCAAAGCCCCGGTCAGGATTTTGGTCAATCTGCGCGACGGCAACACGCCGGATATTGCCGTAAACACCCTGAAAAAGAAATATCCATTTATTCAGGATTTTGTTTATTTGTCTATTCGCAAAGACAAGAAAAAATTAAGCCGGTTCCGCGAAGAAACGGCGGAGTTTATACGAAGCAACCTCACGTGGAACCGGCAGGAAATCCCGTCGAATTATTTCGCCGTCAAAGAGGCTTTGGAAAAGCTTTTTGAGGAACGCGAGGGCAGCTTTTCCGGCGAGCATATCAGTAAGGACGCTTTCGATGAGATAGCCGCGGGTTGCGGGGTTGAGCGCGGCGGCATAGAGCATGTGCTGAAAGCTCTGCATGAGTTGGGCATATGTCTTTGGTATCAGGAGCTTGCCGAATTTGACATGCTTGTGCTGAATCCGGGTTGGATTACCCACGGGATATATAAGCTGATAAACTGGGCGCACAACAATAAAAGGTACGCGGTGAGCATCGGCGACTGCAAGAAAATCTTCCAAGACGAGCCGGAGCGGTACCCCGCCGGCAAGCTTCAGTACATCTTTAAGCTCATGAAGAAATACGAGCTGGCTTACTCAGAGGAGCCGGCCGGTGATATCACCATACCATTCCTGCTGAAAGAGGATCAACCGGAAACGCTCCCGGATTTCCCGATAGACGACAGCCTGATGATCCAATACAAGGCGGAGCAGAAGCTGCCGCCCAACACGGTATCGCGCTTTATTGTCCTCCATCACCTGGACATACGGGCCGAGCATGAGGTTTGGCGTTACGGCGCGGTTTTGAAATATGGAAACGACACGGTCGCGTTGGTTCAGGAAGAGGAACGCAAGGTAACTGTCAGCGTCAAGGGCGGCGGCAAAGGCGAGTACATAGCGAAGCTGAGGGAAACGCTGAACTACATTTTCGGCAGCTACAAGAGCAACAAGCCTGAGCTGCTGTACCGTGTAATTGACGTGGGGCCAAGGTATTCTTCGCCGCATGATATCCCGCCAATAATGCTTGAGAATGAAAGGCTCGTGCGTACACATGTAAACGGCAAGTCACTCTATGATGATATTGGGGATAGAGATATTCCTTTGCTGCCAACCATAAACGCATACAAAGTCGAAATAATCCAAAATTATGGATACATAGGATCCCTGACAAGGGCAACAATCAACATCCAAAACTGCAATTTTTCCATACAAGGCGATTTGAACTCGCTTATTAGGGCCGCGACTTCAAAGGGCGAAACCGGCCTCGCCGAAGAGCTGCGTGAAATATTAGGCGACATCACGGAAGCGGAAGAAATAAAATCAAAGCCGGAATTGATAAAGAGCGGCCTGATGGGCAGGCTCTGTAACTTCCTTGAAGAAATCGGCGACGAGAACTCTAAAAAACGCAAGATTCTCGAGGGCGCAAGCCAAGGGCTGAAAATTGCCCAAAAGGTCGCCCAGACATACAACAGCATAGCCAAAGACGTCGGCTTGCCAAAGGTTCCGGCAATACTGGTCGGGAAAGGGGACGCGGAGTAGCTTCCGCCGCTGTTATAGGCCGAGATTAAATAAAGTCGTCACGTTCCATGCGCTATGATTCTCTTGCGCCACAAAACGAAGATGCCAGAATACCCCGAATTTGTCAATTATTTCGCATATAATATCGTTTCCCTCAGGCTCCAGTTCTCTGCAAAGAGTGGCTTCCTCTGATAAAACCGCAAATGCTCCGCGCAGCTCGTCCTCCGCTTTATAGAAAACATAAAACAACATCGGGGAACACGCGTCAGTTACGAATTTCTTGATAAACGCGTCATTGGGCAAGTGTCTATAATCAGTGACGCCTATAAAGAGGTCGCCATTTTTTCTAACGAGGTCTTGATGCACGATTAAACCCTCGCCGTCAAGCCAAGGGTCGCCTTTTTCCTCAAGGTCAAATGCTTCTTTATACAATCTGACCGCTCCGGCAGCGTCTTTCGCGTAAATATGGTTGCCGATTCTACTTGTCACAATATATTCCTCCTACTAAATAAACCGCTCAGTATACAACAATCCCCGAAGCCTTGCGGTTTCGGGGATTTCTTTGGGTTTCTAACGTTTTGAGAACTGCGGCGCGCGGCGGGCGGCCTTGAGCCCGTATTTCTTGCGTTCCTTCATGCGCGGATCGCGGGTCAGGAATCCCGCTTTTTTCAGTATGGGGCGGTATTCGTCGTTGACCTTGAGCAGCGCGCGCGAAAGACCGTGGCGTATGGCGCCGGCCTGACCGGTAACGCCGCCGCCGATTACTGTGGCGACTATATCGACGCGTCCGAGCGTCGAGGTGGCCACCAGCGGCTGGCGCACGATAAGCTTGAGGGTCTCAAGCCCGAAATAGTTGTCTATGTCGCGGTTGTTTATGGATATGCCGCCGGTTCCGTTGGGATACAGGTAAACGCGGGCGACCGAGGCCTTGCGGCGTCCGGTGCCGTATACATAGGGCTTCTTGCTCTTATACATCGGCGGCGCCTCCAATCTTCCACTCGAGCGGCTTCTGCGCCGCGTGAGGATGCTCGGAGCCGGAGTATATTTTAAGCCGCCCGAGCGCCCAATCCTGATGCTTGTTTTTGGGAAGCATACCCTTAACCGCCAGCTTCATCGCCAATTCGGGCCGCTTCTGCATGAGGACGCGGTACTTGGTCTCCTTGAGACCCCCGACGTAGCCCGAATGTGTGCGGTAATATTTCTGGTCGAGTTTTTTGCCCGTAAGCCGCGCCTTGCCGGCGTTGACGATTATCACAAAGTCGCCGCCGTCAACGTGGGGCGTGAATTCCGGCTTGTGCTTGCCGTGGAGCAGGACGGCGGCCTGCGCGGCTGTATGCCCCAGTGAAACGTCCGCCGCGTCTAATACATACCATTTACGCTCGACCGTCTGCTGTTTGGCCATAAAGGTGCCCATTGCTAAACCTCTTTCCGTATGCGCGTTATCGTGTTATAATGTCCGCGAGCGGCCTGAGCGCCGCCGTAATGATAAGCCTCTCGGCTTGATGGTCACAGTACAGAATTGTAACATGGCCGCGTTTGGTTTGTCAACATGTTTCTTCAAATACTTTTTTTGGGTGTTGTATTTTGGAAATTATACTGTCTCTGGCGCGCAAAGCGATACAGGAACACGACATGCTCCGGGAGGGCGACCGCGTGGCCGTCGGGGTGTCGGGCGGCAAGGATTCGCTGCTCACGCTGTGGGCGCTGGCGTCGCTCAGGCGGTTTTACCCCGTAAACTACAGCCTGTGCGCCATAACGCTCGACATGGGGCGCAGCGCGGTGGTTGAAGCGCGCGCGGGCGCGCGGGAGCAAAACGCGTGGAGCGGCGTGCGGGCCTTCTGCGAGTCGCTCGGCGTGCCGTATATCGTGGAGCCCACAAATATATTTGAGGTGGTCTTTGACATACGCGGCGAACGCAGCCCCTGCTCGCTGTGCGCCAAGATGAGACGCGGCGCGCTGCACTCGGCGGCGCTGGAGCGCGGCTGTAACAAGGTCGCGCTCGGACACCACAAGGACGACGCCGTGGAGACCTTTATGATGTCGCTGATCTTCGAGGGCCGCGTACACTGCTTCAAGCCGGTCACATACTTAGACCGCCGCGACATAACGCTGATACGCCCGCTGCTGTACGCCGAGGAGGGGCAGGTGCGCCAGGCGGCGGCCGGCCTGAAGCTGCCCATAGTCCAAAACCCCTGCCCCGCCAACGGCAATACGCGCCGTCAGGAGATCAAGGAGCTGCTGGCGGAGCTTGAGGGGCGTTACCCAAACCTGCGGCACGGCATGTTCGGGGCCATAAAACGCGGCGGCGTGCTGTAAAATCCGCTTTATTAAGGTGATTGATTTATGATACGCCGGCTGATATAATATATCAATTAACATAATATCGGGAGATTTGTTATCATGTGGATTGCCGGCGGATGGTCGGATTATGAGCTTCTGGAATGTTCGGGCGGCGAGCGGCTTGAGCGGTGGGGCGGCTATACGCTGGTGCGCCCCGACCCGCAGGTGATTTGGGACACGCCGAGGCGTCACGGCGGCTGGCGCAAGCCCGACGCGCGGTATGAGCGCTCGGCGTCCGGCGGCGGGCGCTGGCTGCCCAACAGTCTGCCCGATCGCTGGACGGTAGGGCATGGCGACCTGCGCTTTCATGTCGGGCTTACAGGCTTTAAGCATACTGGGCTGTTCCCGGAGCAGTCCCCGAACTGGCGGTTTATACGCGACGCCATAAAGGACTCCGCCCGCGCGGTGAACGTACTCAACCTGTTCGCCTATACGGGCGCGGCGTCCATAGCCGCGGCGGCGTCCGGGAACGCGAAGGTGACTCATGTGGACGCGGCCAAGGGCATGGTGCGGTGGGCGCGCGACAACGCGGCGCTGACACGCGGCAACGCGGCGCTTTTCGCGGACGACGCCATACGCTGGATCGTGGACGACTGCGAAGGCTTTGTGGCGAGGGAGCGGCGGCGCGGCAAGCGCTACGACGCGCTGATACTCGACCCTCCGTCGTTCGGGCGCGGCCCCGACGGCAAGACCTGGCGTCTGGAGGACGGCCTTTACAGGCTTCTCACGCTGTGCGCCTGCGTCCTGTCCGAAAAGCCGCTGTTCGTTTTGCTAAACACCTATACGACCGGCCTGTCGGCCGGGGTTATGGCCCATATGCTTGAGTGCGTGTTCGGCCCCGCGTTCGCGAACAAGGCGGAGGCGCGCGAGCTGGGCATACCCATAACTGCCGGCGGCGTGCTGAGCGGCGGCGCGAGCGCAAGGATATATAATTGATCAATTGGAGACGTTGCTTTGGGATCTTTCATCAGTTTTGAACAGGTGTGCTTCAGCTATGAAAGCGGCGGCCGGCGGGACGGAGACGCGCCCCTCGCGCTTCGCGACCTATCGCTTGATATAGACGCGGGGTCGTTTGTGGCGGTGCTGGGGCACAACGGCTCGGGCAAGTCCACGCTGGCAAAGCACCTCAACGCCATATTACTGCCCGTGAGCGGCCGCGTTACCGTGGACGGGATGGATACGGCCGACGCGTCGTCCGTTATTGAGATACGCCGCAGGGTCGGTATGGTGTTTCAGAACCCCGACAATCAAATAGTCGCGACGCTGGTCGAGGAGGACGTGGCGTTCGCGCTGGAGAATCTGGGCGTGCCGCCGGCTGAGATACGCGGGCGCGTGGACGCGGCGCTCAGGGACGTGGGCATGTATGAGTTCAGGGAACACGCGCCGCACAGGCTGTCGGGCGGCCAGAAGCAGCGCGTGGCCATAGCGGGCGTGCTGGCCATGAGGCCGCGCTGTATAGTGTTCGACGAGCCGACGGCCATGCTTGACCCGGCGGGGCGGCAGGAGGTAATTTCGACCATACTGTCATTGCGCCGCGAATACGGAGTAACGGTCGTGCTGGTCACGCATCATATGGACGAGGCCGCCTTAGCCGACCGCGTTGTGGTGATGAACGACGGCGGCATATATATGGACGGCGCCCCGCGCGATTTGTTTTCGAGGATTGACGAGCTCGGGCGGGCGGGGCTCGCGCCCACCCAGACCGTGGCGCTGCTCGACGGGCTGCGTTCGGCGGGATGGGACATAGGCTTGGACGCGCTGACCGTTGACGGCTGCGCGCGCGCCATCAAGGAGTATTTGGACAATGCCCAAAATTGAGGTAAAGGATTTAACATATGTCTACGGACGCGGCACCCCGTTTGAGCGCGTCGCGGTAGACGGCGTTGATTTTTCGGTGGAGCCGGGCGAGTTCCGCGGCCTTATCGGGCATACCGGGTCGGGCAAGTCCACGCTGATACAGCATTTGAACGGGCTGCTCAAGCCTACGGAAGGATCCATCATGGTCAAAGGCGTGGATGTTTCGGCCAAAGGGAAAGAAACCTCGCGTATCAGAAAAACCATCGGGATGATATTCCAGTATCCCGAGTATCAGCTTTTCGAGGAGACTGTCTTCAAGGACATA
>WRLW01000084.1 GCA_009777435.1 Oscillospiraceae bacterium
TTGAGGTTGCCGACGCCAAAAAGGAAATCGTCGGATGGCTGTCTGAGAAGGGACTGGGAGAAACCAAGGTCAACTACAGGCTGCGCGATTGGGTGTTCGCGCGCCAGCGCTACTGGGGCGAGCCTATACCCATAGTGCATTGCCCGGTGTGCGGAATGGTCGCGCTGCCCGAGGAGCAGCTTCCGCTGACCCTGCCGCAGGTGGAGTCGTATGAGCCGACCGAGAGCGGCGAGTCGCCGCTCCATAATATCCGCGAATGGGTCGAGACGGTATGCCCGCGATGCGGGGCCGCCGCCGAGCGCGAGACCGACACCATGCCCCAATGGGCAGGCTCGTCCTGGTATTTCCTGCGCTACGCCGACCCCAAAAACCATAACGAGCTGGCGTCCGCGGACGCGCTGAAATATTGGACGCCTGTGGACTGGTACAACGGCGGCATGGAGCATACCACGCTGCATCTGCTGTATTCGCGGTTCTGGCACAAGTTCCTTTATGATATCGGCGTCGTGCCCACGCCCGAACCCTACAAGCGCCGCACGAGCCAGGGCGTGATACTGGGCGAGGACGGCTTTAAGATGGCCAAGTCGAGGGGCAACACCGTAGACCCTAACGACATCGTTAAGCTGTACGGCGCGGACACCATGAGACTGTATATCATGTTCATAGGCGACTTTGAGAAAACCGCCACATGGTCGTCGCAGGCCGTCAAGGGCTGCCGCCGTTTCGTCGAGCGCGTGTGGGCGCTGGCGGAGGGCGCGCGTACCGGGGGCGTGAAGCTTTCGGCCAAGTCCGAGACGCTGATGCACAAGACCATAAAAAAGGTGGGCGAGGACATAGAGTCGCTCAAGTTCAACACGGCCATAGCCGCCATGATGACGCTGGTAAACGAGCTGACGGCATCGGGAGCTTCAAAGGGCGACATGAGCGTATTGCTAAGGCTACTGTCGCCGTTCGCGCCGCATGTCGCCGACGAGCTTTGGGAGCGTTTGGGCTTTGACGGCTTCTGCTGCGGGCAGGCTTGGCCGTCATACGACCCCGCCAAGACGCTGGACGCCGAGGTTGAGATGGCGGTGCAGGTGTCGGGCCGCCTGCGCTCGTCTATTAAAATAGCGCTCAATTCGGAGGACGGGGACGTGGTGGCCGCCGCCATGTCCGACCCCAAGGTAAAGCCGCATATCGAAGGCAAAACAATGGTAAAAACTATTGTTGTGAAAAATAAACTCGTGAATTTGGTGGTTAAGTAAGCGGCAATATCAAAATGGCGGTTTTTAGGACTTGACATTAGGCTCGTGTACAGCTATAATGTTTAGCGGCAGGTTCAGAAGCTTGTTCGCCTTAAAATATCAAAATCAGCGTGAGGCGACTGCCAACAGCGGGGGGAGGGAAAAGACATGTCGGAAGTGCGTTTGAAGGATAACGAGTCGCTGGACAGCGCGCTCAAGCGGTTTAAGCGCAACTGCGCGAAAGCGGGCGTCCTTTCCGAGCTCCGCAAACGAGAACACTACGAAAGCCCCGGTGTGAAGCGCCGCAAAAAATCCGAAGCGGCCCGAGCCAAAAAAAGAAAGTTTGGTTAATACAGGCCCGCCGCGAAAAACGGCGGGCTTGCTCATGGAGAAAATTCACGCAGCTCGTTGAGCATATCCGACACCTCGGAGTACAGCATGACCGCGCATTTCAGGCCGAGCATATGCGCGAGCCGCAGCTTGCGTATAACGCTCTGAGAGTCGTCGTACAATACAAAATGCGTTATGCCGCCGTCCTTGTATGTAAAATAGTGCGCGCACAGCTCGTGTGAGAAGAACACGGCGGGCCGCTTGTCGAACAGAAGCTCGGACAGCTCGGTGCGCGTCATGGCGCTGCCGCGGCCCTGCGGCGCGGGCAGCGCTATATTTTGCGACATGCGCTCAATCTCAAGGGCGACGCGCGGCGCGCCGCAGCGGCGCGTATATTCCTCAAGCTTGCGCCGCAGGGAGCCTGAAACCAGCCCGGACGACAGCAATACGGCCGCGTGCTGTGTCGCCTCCATATAATGCTCGCCCACGATGAGCGACAGCCCGTCGCGGGCGCATACGGTGTCTAAGTCGGAGGCGAGGCGCGCCAGCGTATGACGCGCCGGGCCTTCAAAATCAAGCAGGATGCCCTCGTAGCCGCGTATACGGCATTCGGCGGTCAGTTCCTTGCACAGCGCGGCGACGCTGCCGTCGAGAAGCTCGGACGGCGTGTAGCTGAGTACCATCAGGCCGCCGCGCGAGTCGCTGCCGATATGGCCGCGCAGCAGCGTTAGATCCGCGCTCAGCCGATAAGCCATGTGCGCCGGCGCTATGCCTGTGGCAAGCGCTCGCCGCGTGTCGTCGGGCAGGGCTGCCAGATATAAAGAAAATTTGTCGGACATGGGACACCTCCCGGCCATAGTGTGCTATAATTAACAGGTTGGAGCGAAGCGCCATGATATACCATATGTACAAGTTATGGCGGCTATGTCAAGGGGAGTGCTGAGGTTTGAGGTTAAAGCCTGATATGTTTCTTAGCTCGGTATGCGGGATAACGCCTGAATGGGCGGAAAGCCGCGGCCTGCGCGGCCTTATACTCGATCTGGACAACACTCTGGCGTTTTATCTCGCGCCTGTCGCGCCGCCGGATATAGAGGCGTGGATTGCGGATATGGCGGCAAGCGGCGTGAAATTAGCCGTGTGTTCCAATTCGAGGGAAAAGCGCGTCAGTTTATTCTGTGACAGGCTTGGGCTGACATATGTACACACGGCGCGCAAGCCGAAGAAGGACGGCCTGCTCAAAGCGGCGGAGCTGATGGGGCTTGAGCCGGGGGAGACGGCCATGGTGGGCGACCAGTTATTTACAGACGTGCTGGCGGGGCGGCGCGCCGGGATGACCACGGTCTTGGTTGACCCGCTGAAAAACAATATTGTTTTTCGATTGAGGCGCCGGTGCGAGCGCTTGTTTATGAGATGAACCGGAGGTAAGGCAATGGGCGCCGTATTTGGGCCGGCCGGCAATTCAGAGAGCTTTAACCAGAAATATAAATCCACCGTAAAAGCCCCGGAATGGCTGAAAGACATGGGGCTGACCGCTTATGAGTACCAGTGCGGGCACGGCGTCGTCATAGGGCAGGACACGGCGCGGCGGCTGGGCGAGCTTATGGCGCGGAGCGGTATAAGGCTGTCGCTGCACGCGCCTTATTATATCGTGCTGACAAACCCGGACAGCTTTGACAAAAACGTTGAGCATCTGCGCAAGTCGTGCCGCGCGGCGCGGTGGATGGGAGCCGGGCGCGTGGTCGTCCACACCGGGTTCGCCGGTAAGGACGGGCGCGAAGCGGCGTTCAGGACAGCGGCGGACACGCTGACGCGGGCGCTGGAGATTCTGAGAAGCGAGGGGTACGGCGATATAACGCTGTGCCCGGAGGTAATGGGCAAGATATCGCAGCTTGGCACGCTTGAGGAGGTGCTTGAGCTGTGCGCGCTCGACCGGGAGCTGACGCCTTGCGTTGACTTTGGGCACTTGTACGCGCGCACGCTGGGTGAGTTTGCCGGGGAGGAGCATTTCACCCGCGCCTGTGAGATGATGGAGGCTAAGATAGGCTTGGAGCGCGCCCGGCGCTTGCACATACATTTTTCGCGCATCGAGTACCGGGCGAGCGGCGAGTATAGGCATCTTACATTGGAGGACAAGCAGTTTGGGCCTGATTTCGGGCCGCTGGCTTCCGTGCTGAAGCCGCGCGGCTATGAGCCGGTGATAATATGCGAGTCGCGCGGCACACAGGCGGAGGACGCGTGCCGCCTGCGCGACACATGGGAGGACGTATGAACAATCTTAAAAAGCTTCAGGCGCTTTGCGGCGGCGATGATTTCGACGCGCTGCTGCTGACCGGCGAGGTCAACCGCTTTTACGCCACGGGGATAAGGACGTCGGCCGGCGTGGTTTTACTTGCGGCCGGCCGCGCGGGGTTCCTGACCGACTTTCGCTATATTGAGGCCGCGCGCGAGCGGTCGGACGGCTTTGAGGTGTGTATGACCACGCGCGACAACGATTATGAAAGCGCCGCGCGGAAGCTTATAGCGGAGTGGGGCGTGCGGCGTTTGGGCTTTGAGGAGTCTGTAACGACGGTCGAGAGCCATAATAAATGGAGCGGGGCGATAGACGTCGAGTGGGCGCCGGCCCAAAACGCTATTGCCGCCCAGCGCGCGGTAAAGGCGTCTTGGGAGCTTGAGCGCATGAGAAACGCGTTGCGCATTGCCGAGCGCGCGTATGAGACCGTGCTGGGCGTATTGCGGGAGGGGATGACCGAGCGCGAGATAGCGGCGGAGCTGATATATAATATGCTTAAAAACGGCGCGTCGGATACTTCGTTTGCGCCCATAGTGGTTTCCGGGCCGAACTCGTCGCTGCCGCACGGGGAGCCGGGCGGCCGGGCTGTGCGCGCGGGCGATTTTTTGACAATGGATTTTGGCTGTGTGGACGGCGGCTATTGCTCGGACATAACGCGAACCGTAGCCATCGGGTACGCGGACGACGAGATGCGCAGGGTATACGGCATCGTTTTAGACGCGCAGGCCGCCGGTATCAAAGCGGCGCGCGCGGGCGTTAAGGGCCGCGTTATACACGAAGCCGCGGCGCGCGTTATCGAGGACGCGGGTTACGGCGAGTATTTCGGGCACGGGTTCGGGCACGGCATCGGGATTGAGGTACACGAGGCTTACAGCGCGCACCCAAAGGAGGAACGCGAGCTTCCGGCCGGAGCGGTCATAACGGCGGAGCCGGGCATATATTTGCCGGGGCGTTTCGGCGTGCGCATAGAGGATTGCGTCGCCCTTCGCGGGGACGGCTGCGAGAACCTTACGTCCGTATCAAAAGAGCTGCGGGTCGTCGGATAGCTTTCTGCCGTGAGCCGAAAGCGCATTTCTGCCGTGAGCCGAAAGCGCGGGAATATTGACTTATTTTGTTCTTTATGATATGTTTTACAGACTAAAAAATAGTGTTCCCGTCATTCTGTTGTTATTCCAGGGACTTAAGCAAAATGAGGAGGTTTTCTTATGAGGAAAATAACTTACATTAAACGGACGCTTTCCCTGCTGCTTATAATGGCTATGGCGCCGTCGATGCTGCCGGCCTTCGCGCCGACGGCGCGCGCCGCGTCCGCGGCGGCGCTGGTGACGCAAATAGAAGGCATCACCGGTCTCAGCGCCTCGCTTTACAGCTTAAACTCAAACGTGGTGGAGGTTACGGGAACGGCGAGCGCGGTAAGCTCGACCGTCAGCCTGAACATCGACCCGAACGTGACGGTCAACTGGGGCGCGACGCTTATCGGCAGCACGGCGAGCGGCAAATATCTGCTCAACCTGACCGGCGGCGGCACGTTCAATGTGACCGCCGTGGCCACTATAAGCAACGGCAGCGGCATAATAACCGTGACCGGAGCGGGCGCGAACGTCAATATTGACGGCGCGCTCAATACCCCCGGCGCCGGGAACGGTATCTCGCTCAACGTCGCCGCCAAAGACGTGACGGTTAACGTCGGCGGTTCGATACTTAATGAAGGCACGAACTCGGCCGTGAACGTGACGGCCGGCGTCACCGGCGTGAGGGTAAACGTCGGCGGCAGCGTCGTGTCCGTTCCGGCAGGGTACGCCATAAACGACGGCGGTACGGCGCTCTGCGCCAACAACACGCAAATCACGGTCACAGGCGGCAGGGTCGAGGCAGGCTCCGCCTGCGCCATAAAGTCTGTCGGCTAAAACAGCGCCGTTGTGATTACGGGCGGGCTTGTCACAAACGCCGCCACCGTAAACTCAAACCCGGTAATCTACATGAACGGCGGGCTTGGCCTTAATGTCACGGTCGGCGGCGGCCATGTAAGGGCTTCCGACCATAACCTCGGCTACGGTATCCAGACCACCGGCGATGTGCTGATTGAGAACAGGGCGGTGGTTGAGGCCGGGGCGGGGCGCGCCGTCAATCTCGTCGGCATGAACTCCAAGATAACTGTAACCGGCGGTGAGGTTAAGGCCTCCACAGCCGGCGTCGCCATCTGCACCGCCACCACCAATCCCGCAACGGTGGCCAATGCCCAAATCACGATTAGCGGCGGCAAGGTCTATACCGAGGGAACGGACGCGGGACACAATAACGGCAGGGCGATATACGCCACAGGGGCCAACAATGTGGTTACGGTCAGCGGCGGATGGGTCTATACGGAATCAAACGAAACGGAAGCTATTTATATAACGGGCACTGACAGCATAGTGACAGTCACCGGCGGTCAGGTCAGCGCCAAGGGCCACTTTGCCATCGAGGCGTACAGCGGCGGCTCCGTCTACATAGACGGCGGCTTCGTATTCGCCTACGGCACGGCGCCTTTGTCGCCCGAAACCGGAGCGAAAATCGAAGTCTCGGCCGTCGGCGCGATTAGCCTTGGAAGAATACATATCAATGAGAGCGACCCCGCCGCCAACGGCGTGGTCGCCGTTTGGGATCGCGTCACATGGGCCGGTACGTGGAGCGAAGCTGATTACACACAAGGGCTTTCCAATCATATAAGCTCCAAACCAGACCCACTTAGCGGGGAGATTTACTGGAAAAACAACGGCGGGAATCCTTTCGACGGCATTTATTACAGCAGCGGCGGGAATGTCGGCTTCTTCCCGCTTGCGGAAGTAAATGTTGTTACACCCCCGCCGGTATTATATTATCTTGAGGTTATTAACGGGACAGGCTCGGACTGGTATGAGGAG
>WRLW01000085.1 GCA_009777435.1 Oscillospiraceae bacterium
CACGCGTCTTTGAGATTAAGCGCCGCAACCGCCGCGCCGCGGACTGTACGGCCGGCGCCCTGCACGCGGTTATCGGACAGCATCCAAAAGGTCACGGCGAACGCGTCCAGCCGTTCGAGAACGCCCGGCACAGACAGAGCCTTTACGGCCGAGAACACGGGGTAATCCGACCGTTTTATCATATCTGTGCCCAGCACGCCCGCGCACAGCATGATAACGGCCGTCAGAAAAACGGTCGTCAGGCACATCGAGCGGCGCGTTTCGCGCGTCAGCCGCGAGCTGTCGCTGACACGCAGAAGCGCGCCGAGCGCGAACACGCCGAACATTGACAGGCCGGCGGCGCTCACGGCGGCCAGCGGGCCGTAATCGCGCGGGGATATGGGGAGCAGGTTCTCGGCCTTCAGACTGCCGGCCGAGCATATAAACAGCAGGGTCAGCACCACGAGGGCCGTCCACAGCAGGATAACGCCCATGCGCGCGGCGCGCCCCGGCCCTTCGCGCGTTATGAAGAAGGTCAGGGTCAGTAGCGCGGCCATAAACACGGTCTCGGACGCGCGCGGGAAAATAGTGGCCGTGAAGCGCGCCGCGAACATGCGGGTGTTAAACGCGAGCATTGTCATAGGCACGGCGACGCCCACTATAAAAAGCAGACATTTGCCCAATACCCTGCCGAATACCGACACGCACAGGTCTAACGGCCCCAGTCCGGGCTTGCTTTTATATATGACCAACAGATGCGCCGCCAGCAGGTTGAGCGGCAGGCATATAATAAGCATAAGCCAGCCCGACCGGCCGGCGCGCGCCGCCCATAGCGGCAGCGCCTGCGTGGCGGGCGATATCATTCCGGCGGCGCACAGCGCGGTAAGCTGGCGCGCGGTCATTTTACCGTTCATATCTACTCCTTGGAACAAACACGAATTTCGACCTCAAGGCCGCTTATTATATCGTCCCAGCCGTCCCTGTAAGGCGCGAAACGGAACGGGTGGCGCATGTCGAGGGCGGCGGCCGTTCCGAGGTAATCCGCCCCGGATTCCCGCGCCGCGTCAAACGCGCGCCCCACGCCGTCGCGTATCAGCCGCGCGGCGGCGTATTTATGCCATCCCTCATGGCCGGACTCCGGGCGCGATTGGCCGATTTCAGAGTGGAAGGTCACGCCGATATTCAGCCTTGAGGGCGCCCCGTTTTCCCACTCAAGGCTGTAAGAGCGTTTCACGCGGCTTATGTGCAGGGCCGCCGCCGCGCCGCGCGCGTCCTCCACCTCAACAACGGCGTTGTAGAACCTGCCGCGCAGGAGGTTGACAAACGGCGCGTCGGCCGCATCGATATAGTCGGTCAGCCTATGCTCGCGTATCACGGCGAAGCCGTCCGGGTCGAAGGTCAGGCGCCGTTTGTCGGTGTCCCCGGACGCGGCGCCCTCGCGCGCCTTTAGCGTGAGGGCGGGTATAAGCGCCGCGCCGCCGCCTTCCATGGCCGCCGCGATATCGAGCGCGCTCGCGATATCCGTGTTGGACGCGCGGCGGGCGTCCAACTCCATCGACTTGAGCCTGTCGGCGGCGAACTCCTCGTTGTCCGACGCCTCGGCCAGCAGTTCGCCCGCGCTGCGGCTCTTCACGATATAGAGCCTGACGTCCGGGCGCACGTCCATGTCGCGCATTATATAGTCTAAGCAGGAGCGCAGGCCGTCGCGGGCGAGGCTTTCGCCTATCAGGAAGCAGCGCGTGTGCCCGAGGAAAATGTGCTTATCGGTAAGGCTCTCCATGTCCTGAAAGGCGAGCGCCGCCGTCGCCGCGTGATGGCTCAGTAAAAACGGGGCGCTTCCGGCGTCGGCCGCCGCGCCGCCGGACGCCGACGTGCCGCCCTTTTTTGACGACAGCGTGAGCGTTACCCCGCCGTCCTCATGCCTGTCCATACCCACGGCGGTTATAAGCTGAAAGTCGTTTATTTCGCGCGCCGAGGGTATGAGCTTGCCGCAGCCGCAGCACAGAGCCGCCAGAAATACCGCCGCCGGCACGAGCGCCGCCGCGCGGCGCGTATAAAAAAATCTTTTCATGGCTGGTTCCTCTTGTTGAGCGTATTAAGCGCCCGCTCGCGGAAGCGGTTGAGGCGCAGCGGCGCCCTGAACAGGGCGCGCGTGAGCGTATCGCGTGAGCTGCGCTCAAACGGAGAGAGATAAGATACGCCGAACGACTCCACGCCCGTCAGGTGGAACAGCAGCCACACGCATCCTATACACAGCCCGAAAAGCCCCAGAGGCGCGGCCAGTACCGTCAGGGCTATCCGCCAAACGCGTATGGCGGCGGACAAGTCCTGATTGGGCGAGGTGAAGCCGGCTATGCCCGTCATGGCGATGACTATGACCACGGCGGGCGAAACGAATTTGGCCTCCACGGCGGCCTGACCCACCACCAGCGCGCCCACTATGGATACGGTCTGGCCTATCGGCTTGGGCAGGCGCATACCCGCCTCCAGTAATATCTCAAACGCGGCCAGCATACCCAGCACCTCAAACGCGCCCATCAACGGCACGTCCTGCTTGGCGGCGATAATGGACTGCGCCAGCGCGGTCGGGATGATCTCCTGATGCCTGCAAACTAAAGACAAATAAAACGCGGGCAGGGTCAGCGAGATGAGCAGGCAAGCGTAGCGCAGCAGCGTGACCACCGACGCCATGAGGTAATTCTGCGAATAATCCTCCGGCGCGCGCAGCAGCTCCGCGAAGGTGCCCGGCGCGGCGTAGCCTATCGGCAGGCCGTCTATCAGGATGCCCACGCGCCCGGCCGAGACGTAATGCGCGAAACGGTCGGCGCGCTCGGACGCGAGCATTTGCGGGAACGCCGTCCACTTATTGTCGGCCACGCGCTCCTCAAGCTGCGAGGCGTACAACAGCGCGTCGATATCAAGCGCCTCAAGCCGCCCGCGCACGGAATCAACCAGCGCCGGGTCGGTAAGCCCCTCGATCCAGACCACCGACACGGCCGTTTGGGTCTGACGCCCCACGGTGGTCTCAAAAAAACGCAGGGCCGGATTTTTGATCTTGCGGCGCACAAGCGCTGTGTTGGTGCGCAGGTTTTCGATAAAGCCGTCCTTCGCGCCCTTGAAGATGCTTTCGCCGCCCGGCTCGGATACCCCGCGCGACGGGAAGCCCTTGGCCTCGAAGGTCAGGCACCACGGCGCACCGCCGGCCGTCACGGCCACGCTGCCGGCCAGCATGTCGTCCGCCGTCTCCCCGAGGGTATCCCGGCGCTTGACCGAGTGGCCGAACACAACGCCGTCCCACAGCGCGGACAGCAGCGCCTCGGGGCTTCCGCGGCTCTCGGTCAGGCACAGCGGCTTTATTATCTCGTCGGCCACGAACTGGCTCGACACAAGGCCGTCGATATAAAACAGGGTGACGGCCGCGCCGCCGATATTCAGCTCGCGGTACGCGAAGTCGGCGGCGTCCCGGAACATGTCTTTTATAAGCCCGGCGCCGGGAGCCTCGCCCCGCGAACCGGCGTCGGGCGGATGATAAGGTATCACGCGCGCGCACCTCCAATAAAAACGCAAAAAACAGCGGCGGTTTGTCCGCCGCTTATTATGCGCGTTCTGTTAAATAATATCAATCCTTGCCGTTGCGCTCCTCCGAGAACACGACGCGGGTATCGTCGCGTATGCCGGGTATATTCTTTGTAACGCCGGTCTTGTCTATCGGGCCGGCCGGATTGCGCATGTCGGATTTGAAGTCCTGGCCTTTTTCGCGTTTGGGCATGTTAGTGACCGTCCTTTCATAAATTAGGGAATCCCGCTCCCTAAAGTATGCGCGAAAAGCGAAATTTCAATCCCTTATGTCAACGCGCCTGACTTCCTCGCAGCGCCCCGTCCACTCGTCGATCTTGAACAGCGCGCCCTGCAGCTTGCATGGGCCGTCCGGGGTTTCAAAACGCCCGCCCAGATACGGCGCGCCCATATAATTGCCGACGGCCTGTTCGGGCTTTATGCCGATTACGGAGCATATGGGGCCGGTCATGCCCAAGTCGGTGATATAGCCCGTGCCGCCCGGCATAACGCACTCGTCGGCCGTCGGGACGTGCGTGTGGGTGCCGAAAAGCGCGCACACGCGCCCGTCCAGATGATAAGCCATGGCCAGCTTCTCGGACGTGGCCTCCGCGTGGAAGTCCACGACGTATAAATCGGCCTTCACCCGCTCAAACAGGCGCTCCACGCTCCAAAACGGGTTTTCCGACGACACGTCGTTCATCATGCACCTGCCTGTCAGGTTTACCACGCAGACCGAGCGGCCGGCCGGGCTTACCGTAAGCCGCCAGCCCTGTCCGGGGGGCGCGCCCGCGAAGTTCAGCGGGCGTATAACATTGGGCCGGCTGTCGATCTCCTTGGCTAACTCGCGCTTATGGAAGGTGTGGTTGCCCAGCGTTATGACGTCGGCGCCCGCCTCGAGCAGGGCGTCGGCCTGCTTTGGCAGAACGCCCAGTATGGCCGCGTTTTCGGCGTTGACTATGCACAGATGCGCGCCGTACAGCTTTTTAAGCGGCTTGATATGTCGCTCGGCCATATCAAGGCCGGACTGCCCGCATATGTCGCCTATGGCTAAAATTACCATCGCGGAGCCTCCCATGTTCAGGGGAAAATACAAAGGGGGGCAAGCCCCCTTTGATTCGCCCGGAAGAAATGATATTTATTTCGCGTAGTCTATATGGCGCGTTTCGCGGATCATGTGAACCTTAATCTGTCCCGGATACTCAAGATCCTGCTCGATCTTTACGGCCAGCTCGCGCGCCAGCAATACCATCTGGTCGTCGCTTATGTGTTCGGGCTTGACCATGATGCGTATCTCGCGCCCCGCCTGCACGGCAAAGGAGCGCTCGACGCCGTTGAAGCCGTTGGCGACCTCCTCAAGCTTTTCGAGCCGCTTGATATAGTTTTCCAGATTCTCGCGGCGCGCGCCGGGACGCGCGGCCGATATGGCGTCGGACGCCTGAACCAGACACGCCTCGACGGTTTTCGGGTCAACGTCGCCGTGGTGGGCCTGTATGGCGTGCAGCACGTCGCTGTTCTCCCTGTACTTGCGCGCGAGATCGACGCCTATATTGACATGGGAGCCTTCGACCTCGTGATCCGCGGCCTTGCCGATATCGTGCAGCAGCCCGGCGCGCTTCGCGAGCATAACGTCAACTCCCAGCTCGGAGGCCATTATGCCCGCCAGATGCGAAACCTCTATGGCGTGCTTCAGCACGTTCTGGCCGTAGCTTGTGCGGTAGCGCAGGCGGCCCAGCAGCTTTATCAGCTCGGGGTGCAGGCCGTGTACGCCCGTGTCGAAGGTGGCGCGCTCGCCCTCCTGCTTGATGACCACCTCTACCTCGCGGCGCGACTTCTCGACCATTTCCTCTATGCGCGCCGGATGTATGCGGCCGTCGGCTATCAGCTTTTCGAGCGCCAGCCGCGCCGTCTCGCGGCGTACCGGGTCGAAGCAGGACAGGGTTATGGCCTCCGGCGTGTCGTCTATAATCAGATCAACGCCGGTCATGACCTCCAGAGTGCGTATGTTACGCCCCTCGCGGCCTATAATGCGGCCCTTCATCTCGTCGTTGGGCAGCGGCACGACCGAAACCGTCGCCTCCGAAACATGGTCGGCGGCGCATTTCTGGATGGCGGCGGATATGATCTCGCGCGCCAGCCGGTCGGACTCGTCTTTGGTGCGTAGCTCAATCTCCTTGAGCTTCATGGCCGCCTCGTGTGTGACCTCGCTCTCAAGGTTCTTGATAAGGAGGGCTTTGGCCTCCTCCTCGGTGAATCTGGAGATGCGCTCCAGCATCTCAATCTGCCCGCGCTTTATGCGCTCCGCCTCGTTGCGGGCGTTTTCGGCCTCGGCCAGCTTGGCTGTCAGGCCCTCCTCTTTTTTCTCAAGAGCCTCGCTCCTGCGGTCGAACGCCTCCTCCTTCTGCTGAAGCCTGCGTTCCTGCTTCTGGGTCTCAAGCCTGCGCTCCTTAACCTCGCGGTCATACTCTATGCGCTGCTTGTGGATTTCGTCCTTGGCCTCGACCAGCGCCTCGCGCATTTTGGTTTCAGCGCCCTTAAGGGCGTCGTTGAGAATCTTGCGCGCTTCTTCCTCCGCGCTGCCGATCTCTTTCTCAGCCGTTCTCTTGCGGTGAGATACGCCCAGCGTGAAAGCTATCGGCAACGCGCCCATAAGCGTCGTCGCTATCGCGATTATAATCTTCAAATAATCCGGCAATTCAAACCCCCAAAAAATCCTTTAGAGGCAAAACAAACGCGATTTGGTTTTGACACAAAGGAAAATATTATCTATAGCATTTTATATGTCTTTTATATATATGTCAAGGAAATTAAATCGGAGGGGCGGAACGCGCCTCTGACGGGTTGATTAGCGGGCGGTTATGTGTTACAATGAAAAGCGGCCCGCTTGGAGAGTATATGAGCTAAATTTCGCCGCGGCGCTTTTCGCGCGTCTGTCTGGCCAGCAGGCGGTACAGCGTGGACAGCCCGATGCCAAGCTCCTTGGCCGCGCGCCGCTTACCCTCCGTGGTGTTCCCGTAGACGGCCAGCAGCGCGTCTATGCGCGCGTAGGTGAAGGTGTGGCGCGCGCGGCGCCGCGACCCGGGATAGCTGACCGCGCAAGGCACGTCGTCCCCCGGTACCCGCGCGCCGCCCCCCGCCA
>WRLW01000086.1 GCA_009777435.1 Oscillospiraceae bacterium
TGCCCGCCGCCGGCGTCATGGTCAGCGCGGTATAGCTGGTCAGCTTGGACAGCAGCTTGCCCGCGCTGGACAGCAGCCGGTCGAGATCCGCCATACGGCGGCCGAGCAGCCGGTTCAGCGGCTCCATCTCCTCGGGCGACAACGCGCGCGACTCCATCAGCTCATTGACGTAAAGCCGATAACCGCGCGGCGACGGCACGCGCCCCGCCGACGCGTGCGGCTGTTCGAGGTAGCCCATGCTCTCAAGGTCGGCCATCTCGCTGCGCACGGTGGCCGGCGACAGCCCAAGCTCGCGGCGTTCGACCAGCGCCTTGGAGCCTACCGGCTCGGCCGTGTTGATATAGTCCTCCACTATTGCCTTGAGGATATCCCGCTTGCGCTTGCTGATACTCATATGACCCTCCGAACGGCTGTCAGGCATGGGCTTCGAGTGCCAGTTTATCATTGAAGGGCGGGTTTTGTCAACAGCAGCCGCCTGTCCGTTTGAGACAGGCGGCTGCTCAGGTTGCCAAAGAAGCTTAACTCTTCGGATTCACCGGCATTGAGACCGGCGAGACTGTAAAGATCACGCCGCGTTCGTTACACCTACGACAAGCTGTACGGGCCGTTCGCACACCAAGGTTTGGTTACTATTACAAGATATACAACCTTGATACTTAGCGATGCGTTCACGAGTATCAGATAAATATGACATAGCTATTTGCTCCTTCATGTAGAATAATTTGCACAATCCGCCTGTTTTATTTTTTTATCTTAAAACCATGTGTGGTAAAACCACAGCTACACACTACCCCAACGAGTGTCCAACCTTCGCCAATCAGTTTATCGATGCCTTCTTTAGCCGTTTTGTAATGAGAAAATGATGACGGTGGGAGCACCTCAATCTCATGCAAATAATGCAGATTAGTTTTTTTGAATGTATAAGTAACTTCAAATTCCGTGCCAGTTTTCTTCAAACCGATGAGTTCCCATCCTTCAGCGTTTAATTTTTCAAGTTGCTGTTTAGCAACTTCAAATCTTAAATCTTGACCATCATGCGGGTGGCTAACAGTTGTAATATAGTCACCTGCTACATCATGTCCACACCCTGGACAAGCCTTTGCTTCACTTGAAACATCACGACCGCAAAGAGAACATTTTACCAAAGTAGCCATCGTTTGAACCTCCGTTTTATCGTTATTTTGTTACTCCACCGTATACTTCCAATTCCCATGCACATCGTAGAAATGCTTGCCCCGCATTTCGCCCTGCCTGTTTCCTTGCGCGTCGTATAGGTGGCCGCCGCGAAACTCGCCAATGTAATTACCGCCTGTGTCGTACAAGCGATTCCCCCGGATGCTGCTGCCCCAGTTTCCGTAAACGTCCCGGAGCTGTTCTCCTTCGGCGCGGCCTATCATATTGCCGCCGGTATCACGAATGATTGGCATGAACCCACCCCCATCAGCACGCTATCAAAACCTATACCTTTTGATAGTTGCCTCCAAAGCCGTTTTCGGACGCGCGGAACGCGCCCCGGCACGCGAATTTTGCGGGGTTTTACAAAAATTTAAGAAATTTCGGCGAAATCGCTTGACATATGGCGGCAACATATGGTATTATTTTTAGCGCGAACGAACTATCAAAAGGTATACCTTTTGATAGTTCGTTAATTTTGCCGGCAGGGGGGATAGCTTATTTCTTGCCGGCGTGGTATAATTGTCCGAACATATCGGAAAAGGGGCAAAGTTATGCAATACGGTCATTTCGACGACAAAAACAGGGAATACGTTATCACCGACCCGGCAACGCCGTCAGCGTGGGCCAACTATCTTGGCTCTCCTGAATACGGCGCCATAATCTCAAACAACGCGGGCGGCTACAGCTTTGTAAAATCCGGCGCGAAGGGGCGCATTATCCGCTACCGTTTCAACTCGGTGACGGCTGACCAGCCGGGCAGGTACATATACATACGCGACGCCGAGGACGGCGATTTCTGGTCGGCGTCGTGGATGCCCGTCGGCAAGCCGCGAGACGCCTACCGCTCGGAATGCCGCCACGGCACGGCTTATACGCTCATAAGCTCCCAATACGGCGGCATCGAGACCGAAACGCTGTATTATGTCCCGCTCGGGGCTTCGCATGAGGTTTGGAGGCTCAAGATTACCAACACGGGCGCGCGCCCGCGCAAGCTGGCCGTCACGGGCTATGCGGAATTCACCAACGATTCAAATTACGAGCAGGATCAGGTTAACCTGCAATACACGCTGTTCATATCGCGCACCTATTTCAAGGGCGACCATATTTTGCAGGTCTTGAATGAAAACTTTGCCGACCCTAACAAGGAGCGTTTCTTTGGCTTGGCCGGCACGCCAGTCGCGGCCTACTGCGGCGACAGGGATAAATTCGTGGGCGCGTACCGCGGCTACGCCGACCCCGCCGGAATCTCCGGCGGCCTGAAAAACGACCTTAACTACAACGGGAATTCCTGCGGCGCGCTGTGCAGCGATATTGAGCTGGCGCCGGGTGAAACTAAGGAGCTTATCTATCTGCTGGGCCAAAAACGCGGCTCCGAGGCGGCGGCGCTCGTCGGCGGCTATAAGAAGCCGGGCCGCGCGGACGAGGAGCTTGCGGCGCTCAAGGCGTTCTGGCACGGCAAGTTGGACAACCTGCGGGTAAACACGCCCGACCATAAGTTTAACAGCATGGTAAACGTGTGGAACGCCTACCAGTGCTTCATCACGTTTATATGGTCGCGCGCCGCGTCGTTCCAATACTGCGGCCTGCGCAACGGATACGGTTATCGCGACACCGTTCAGGATATACAGGGCATTATACATCTGGCGCCGGAAATGGCGCGCGGGCAGATTGAGTTCATGCTGTCCGCGCAGGTGTCCAACGGCGCGGGCCTGCCTCTGGTGAAGTACAACCACGCGCCCGGCAGGGAAACCACGCCCGACGACGCCGCATACATCAAGGAAACCGGGCACCCGAGCTACCGCGCCGACGACGCGCTGTGGCTGTTCCCGACGGTCAGGAAATACATCGACGAGTCGGGGGATACCGCCTTTCTCGATAAAGAGATACTGTTCGCCGACCGCGAGGAGAAGGCGTCGGTGTATGAACATCTGAAGCGCGCCATAAAGTTCTCGATGGACAATCTCGGCGCGCACGGTATGCCCGCCGGCCTGCACGCCGACTGGAACGACTGCCTGCGCTTGGGCAAAAAAGGCGAATCCACCTTCGTACTGTTCCAGCTTTACTACGCCGCGCGTATCCTCAGGGACTACGCGGTATTGAAAAACGACGGCGCTTATGTCGAATGGCTCGATAAAACAATAGAGGAGCTGGGCGGCAAGGCCGCCCTGTGCTGGGACGGCGACCGCTGGATACGCGGCTTCAGGGAGGACGGCGCCATAATAGGCAAGCGCGGCGACCCCGAGGCGTCGATGTGGCTCAACCCGCAGTCGTGGGGCGTCATTTCGGGCGTGTCCACACCCGAACGCGCCGAAATATCTATGGACTCGGTATACAGGGAGCTGAACACGCCTTATGGGACGATGGTCATGCACCCGCCCTATAAAAAGCACGCGTTCGACGGCGCGCTGATGCTGTGCTTCAACGGCGGCACAAAAGAAAACGCCGGCATCTTCTCTCAGACGCAGGGCTGGGCCATACTGGCCGAGGCCCTGCTGGGACACGGCGACAGGGCGTTTGAATACTGGCGCAAGGCCAGCCCGGCGTATATGAACGAGGACGCCGACCGCCGCGTGCTGGAGCCGTATGTCCACGGCCAGTTCATAGAGGGCAGGGACAGCCCGTTTGCCGGCCGCGCGCATGTGCATTGGCTGACCGGCACGGCGTCCACCGTCATGGTGGGCACGGTCGAGGGCATACTGGGCCTTAGACCGTCGCCGGACGGCATTGTTATAGACCCGTCGATACCGGGCGATTGGACTGATTGGAGCATGGTCAAAAAGCTGCGCGGCAAGACGCTGAACATAAAGGTGTCCAACCCGGACGGCCGGCGGCACGGCGTGAAGGCCGTTACGGTAAACGGTCAAAGGCTCGGCGGCGCGTTTATACCCGACGCCGCGCTGAAAGCCGAAAACGACATACTGATCGAGATGTAATAAATGGAGCGCAATGATTCCGCCGCGTATCTGTCGGAGCAGATAATCACATATATAGGCAACAAACGCGGCCTGCTGGATCATCTTTTCGCGGTGTTCAGCGATATACAGGCCGCGTTGGGCAAAGAGCGGCTTGTGTGCGCGGATATATTTTCCGGCTCCGGCTCCGTCGCCAGACTGCTAAAGCAATTTTCGTCGTTTATTATCGCGAATGATTTGGAATATTACAGCCAAATCATAAATTCCTGCTATTTGAGCAACGCGTCCGAGTTTGACGAGGACATATACCAACACAACGCGGGAATAATAAACCGCAAGCTGAGCGGCGGCCTGATACGCGGCATTATATCCAACAATTACGCGCCGGCGGACGACAACGCCGTCATGAGGGGCGAACGTGTCTTTTTCACGGCCCGAAACGCTATGATCATTGATACCATACGCGCGGCCATTGACGGCGTTGACCCGTTATACAGGAGATATTTCCTCGCCCCTCTGCTTTATGAGGTTTCGGTGCATAACAATACCGGCGGCGTGTTCAAGGGGTTCTATAAAGACGGGAGCAATATCGGAAAATTCGGCGGCGGCGGCGGGCACGCCCTGTCGCGGATAATGGGCGAGATCACCCTGCAAAAGCCGGTGTTCTCGCGCCATGAAACCGACTATCAGGTGTTCAGGACGGACGCGAATACGCTTGCCGGGCGGCTGCCGCCCGGGCTTGACCTGCTGTATATCGACCCGCCGTATAATCAGCACCCCTATGGCTCAAATTATTTTATGCTCAACACTGTCGCGGCGCAGAAGCTTGGGAGCAATCTGAGCGCCGTGTCGGGAATACCCTCTGACTGGAACCGGTCGGAGTATAACAGGCGCCGCTCGGCGCTGCCTAAGCTTGAATCGCTTATAGCCGAGGCGAGGAGCAAATACACGGTGTTGTCATACAACTCAGAGGGCTTCATCTCGTATCCTGAGGTCGCCGAAACGCTCGGCAAATACGGAACGGTTTACGCCCATGAGATAAGGTACAACACCTATCGCGCAAGCAGAAACCTGTCCGCGAGGCCGAAGCATGTAAACGAATATATTTTTGTATTGAAGCGAAGGGTCTGAGGATGGCGTATCATGCCGTAAAACCGGGCATACACGCTCTGTTCGCGGACTTTTGTGGAATATTATTGTTTTTCCGCGGCGGATATGGTATACTGAGAAAATCATTTGCGGCAGGCGGGGCGCGCGCAAAGTGCCGCCGCGCGAGAAGAACTGAGAAAATTGGAGGAAAAATAAGCATGACCAAAGCGATTCTTAACGTAAAGAATCTATCCAAAAGCTATGGCCAAGTAAAAGCCGTGGACGACCTGAGCTTTACCGTTCCGGCGGGGAGCCTGTTCGCCTTTTTGGGTCAGAACGGCGCGGGCAAGAGCACCACCATCAACGTACTAATCGGACTGCTCGCCAAGGACGGCGGCGAAATCGTCTATGGCGACGGCGGGAGCTACGCCGATTTCAAAGACAAAATCGGCACGGTGTTTCAAGATAACATACTCGACGAAAACCTCACGGTCGCTGAAAATATGCGGTTGTTCGGGGTGTTGTACTTAAAAAGCAAAGCCGAAATCGAGCGCAGGTTTGATGAAATCGTGTCCCTGCTCACGATGGAAGGCTTTCTCAAACAGCGGGTGAAAACATTGTCCGGCGGTCAGCGGCGCAAGGCTGAAATCGCCCGCGCGCTGTGGTGCAAGCCGGAGATCCTGTTTCTCGACGAGCCGACGACCGGGCTTGACCCCAAAACCCGTATGCAGGTGTGGGAGGTCGTGAACAGTCTCCGCAAAAATACAGGCATGACGGTGTTTTTGACCACCCACTATATGGAGGAAACCGCCGACGCCGACGAGGTGGTCATCATCCACAAGGGCAGGAAAGCGGCGCAGGGAAGCCCGGCCCAGCTCAAATCGCAGTATTCCTCCGACCGCCTGCTGATTACCCCGAATGAGGGCGCGGCTTATACGAAGGATGTCGCCGGCACCGAGGAAGCCATTGATTTCCTGCACCAAAACCGAAATAACATCCGCTTTTTTGAATCCAAAAAGGGAACCATGGACGACGTTTTTCTAAACGCCGTAGGAGAAAGGTTGGGTGACGACGCATGAAACAAATCCTTGAACTCACCAAGCGCAATATACGGCTGTTTTTACGGGATAGGGCGACGGTTTTCTTCTCGTTTTTATCCTCGATTATTTTGGTCGCGCTGTATTTCCTCTTTATCGCGAATCTTTTCTTGCAGGGCTTCGAGCAAAGCGAATCGGGGCTGTCGGTCTCTGACGTCAACTTTATTGTGTACCTCCAAATGATGGCGGGGGTGCTGATTCTCAACTCGCTTTCCCTGTCCCTCGGCGCGTTCATCACGGCGGCAAAGGACTTTGAATCCCGCCGGGTTGACAACTTCCTGCTGACCCCGCTGACGGCGGGGAAACTGCTTGTTTCATATTTTTTGGGCGGGTTTGCGGTGTCCTTCACGCTGAACGCCTTGA
>WRLW01000087.1 GCA_009777435.1 Oscillospiraceae bacterium
ACACCGGGGGCCACATATGCGCGCATCGGGGGGGCGGCGGCCCCGCGCGCGCCGCCGGCGCGCCGCTGGACGCGCCGCTCGCCGCCGCTCGCGAAGCCATACTCGGCGCGCTCAGGCGCGAATACCCGGAGCTTTCGCTCCGTTAAGAGCCGGTATCATATGAACGGTATAATTATCATAGACAAGCCCGGCGGCTGGACGTCGCACGACACGGTAGCCAAGCTTCGCGGCCTGCTGGGCGAACGGCGCGTCGGGCACGGCGGCACGCTCGACCCCATGGCGACGGGCGTACTGCCGGTTTTCACGGGGCGCGCGACGCGTGCCGTTTCGTTTTTACCCGGCGACAAGGAATATCAGGCCGTACTGCGGCTCGGTATGACCACCGACACGCAGGATATCACAGGCAAAGTGATTACTTCTTGTGATAACAGCGTATCGTTACAACAGGTAGTCGAGGCCGCGAACGGCTTTTTGGGCGACGTTATGCAAACGCCGCCCATGGTATCGGCCGTCAAGGTAGGCGGCAGGCGGCTTTACAGCCTCGCGCGCGAAGGTATTGAGGTCGAACGCGCCGCGCGTCCGGTCACATTCGGCCGCATCGGCGTCACGCATATCGCCGGACACGACTACGCGTTAGATGTGTCTTGCTCGGGCGGCACCTATATCCGCACGCTATGCCATGATATCGGCCGGCGGTTAGGTTGCGGCGGCGTCTTGGCGCGATTGCGGCGTGTAAGGTGCGGCCCCTTTACACTCGACGGCGCCTTGACGCTTGAGCAGGTGGCGGCCGCGAGCGGCCGCGCTTCACTGCTTCTCCCGGCCGACAGCCTGTTTTCGGCCCTGCCGGCCGTAACGGCGACGCCCGCGCAGCGCGAGCGCATACTGCACGGCGGCCGGTATACCATTCGTGATACATCCGACGGGGATTACAGGGTGTATTCACAGGACGGGGTGTTCCTTATGCTCGGGCGTGTGCGCGAGGGCGTGATGGAGACCGTAAAAAGTTTTTTTGATGTATAGGGCGTGTTAATGATATGGAAAAAGGGCGTGTGACGGCGCTGGGGTTCTTCGACGGCGTTCACGCGGGGCACGCCGCGCTGCTGCGCCGCGCGGTTGACGTCGCGCGCCGCGACGGTCTTGAGCCGTGCGTTATAACCTTTGACGTTCATCCCGGCGCGCTGGTTCACGGGCAGCCCCAGCCGCTGCTCAACACGCCGTCCGAGCGCGCGGCGCTTATCAGGGCTAAGGGCATCGGGGAAACGCTGGCCCTGACCTTCGACAGGTGCATGATGCGTATGCCCTGGCAGGAGTTTATCGGGTATATAAAGGGCCTTGGGGCCGCGCGTTTCGTGGTCGGCCACGATTTCCGCTTCGGATACCGCGGCGAGGGCGACGCGGAGCGTCTGGCCGCCCGCTGCGGCGCGGCGTGCGACATCATACCCGAGGTCAAAATCGACGGCATAACCGTCAGCTCAACGTATATACGCGGTCTGGTGGCAAGCGGCGACATGGAGCGCGCCGCGCTATTTTTGGGACGGCCGCATTTCATATCCGGCACGGTCGCGCACGGGCGCGGCATAGGCACCGGACTGGGCGCGCCCACCATAAACATACCCATACCCGAGGGCATACAGCCGCCGGCCTATGGCGTCTATTTTACCCGCGTGCATCCGGGTATGCCGGAGGGCGGCGGTATGCCCGCCGTGACAAATGTGGGCGTGCGCCCTACATTCGGCGACGCCGGCGCGGGCGTGACCGTCGAATCGACCATCCTCGATTTCTCGGGCGGCCTTTACGGGAAGCCGGTCTGCGTGGAGTTCCTGCGCCATATCAGACCCGAACGGCGCTTTGAGGACGCGGCGCGGCTGCGTGAGCAAATCGGCCGCGACATCGCCGCCGCGAGAGATTTCTTCGGATAAAAAAACGTCCCAATAATGGGTTGACTTGTCGAATTTTCTGTGTTATATTCAAGGTGTCCCATTTGTGGGACACCTTGAATATATTAAACCATATTTAACGGGGGTAAGGCAGTGTACATAAATCTGCTGAAAGTCATGGAGCGCGAGGGCGTCACGGCGGCCGAGGTCGCGGAGGCGGCGGGCGTCGCGCTCAAGGACGCGGAGCGCATACTGCTTGGCGGCGGCAGCTTCAGCATAGAGCAGGCCTTTGGGATCCGGCGGCGGCTTTTTGAGGACTGCGCCGTCGGCTGGCTTTTCGAGACGGCGGGCGGATGAGGGATTGCCGGGCGCGGCGTATCGTGTTATAATTAGTATTATTGGGTCACACGCTGTTAGCGGAGGGGTGTTATGTATGGCGGTCAAGAATTTCAAAAAGTACACGAGTGGAAATCATAAAAAAGGGCGTGCCGGGGCCGGACACCTCAAGCGGGCCGGGCGGCGCGAGCCGGGCAAGCTGCTGAAGTATGTCTCGATGGCGGTGTGCGCCGCGGGCTGGTGCGCAACGCTGTCCGCCTCGGCCATGCTTAACCTCGCGAAGCCCCAGTCGCCGTCGATTTTCACCGCGTATAGAAATCTGCCCCTGCGGACTTACTGGAACGTCAGCATTGTCATACCCGCGATGTACATTCTGATAGGCGTGTCCTGCGCCTGTGTGACCATGTTTTCGCTCAACATGCTGGTTTACAAGAAAAAGCCGGACAAGGTAAATATCCTGACCATCACGCTGGCCATACTGTCGTTAGCCATCATCGGGGGCTTCGTGCTACGGCACCCAAGCCTGCTGTTTTGAGCCTGCGGCCTCAAAAATCACCTTAACCGCGGCGGCTCGTATCCCTGCGCCGCGAGGACGCCGCCGATGGCTTCAAAGACCTTCGGCGCGGTTTGCTTGGTGCTTGGCGGCACAGCCAGACCATATTCAGCGTGTTTCATGCACGCTGTTTTTTTTGAAAAGATGTAACGAATTGCGTGTTTGGCAGTCTTATATATGAAAGCGTGGTGAGAATGTGGCTGAGTTCGACGAGCTATATATCCGGCATTTCAAATATGTGTACAAATACGTGTTGTCCCTATGCAGAAATGAAACTGCCGCGGAAGATATTACGCAGGAGGCTTTTCTAAAGGCGTTTGAAAATATCGACGGCTTCAGCGGCAAGTGCAAAATACAAGTCTGGCTTTGTCAAATAGCCAAGAACACGTATTTTACATATTACGAGAGCGCGAAGAAACATACCTTTAGTTCGGCAGAGCTTGAATGGGATAGCGCTATAGACTTTGAGCAGAGGTTCTTTGACAGGGAAAACGCTTTTGAAGTCCACAAAGCGCTCCATTCATTAGACGAGCCATACAAGGAGGTCTTTTCTTTGCGGTTTTTTGGAGAATTGCCGTTCTCGCAAATTGCCGAGCTTTTCGGGAAAACCGAGAGCTGGGCAAGGGTCACTTATCACCGCGCGAAAATGAAGCTCAAGGAGGATTTATCATGAGCGTTTCTTGCGAAATAATCAAAGACCTGCTCCCTCTGTACCACGATAACGTTTGCAGCGCGGAAAGCCGCGCTATGGTTGAGGGGCATATGAAAGAGTGCCGCTCTTGCGGGGAAGTATTGAGCGCGATTGCGGAGGAGCTGGCACGCCCCGTAAACGCGGCCGATGAGGCAAAGCCTATCAAAGCAATGCAGGCAATCCTGCGCAAAGCTAAGAAAAAGTCGGTTATAGAGGGCGCCGCTATTACCATATTGATATTTGCCGTGTTGATTGGAGGCTTTCTGGGACTGACGCAGTGGAGATTTATCCCCGTACCCGTTGACTTGCTAAACGTGTCCGGCGTGTGCCGGCTATCAGACGGCAGAATACTTTACCATCTTGACGTAGCGGACAATAAAGAACTGCGCTTTATCGAGTTTGTGATAACCGAAGACGGGGCTTTTTACATGATACCAAAACGTGCAGTCCTTGAAAGCAAGCGCACTTCGGAAATTGGTTTATTTAGTGGCTATCTGACATTTGACGCCGCGCTGGATGGCGCGAATCAGCAGGGGTACGGTGTTAAAATCACGTCTGTATATATTGGGCCGGAGGGCGACGGGATATTGATTTGGGAGAAGGGCATGGAATTACCGGCGGCAGGCGAGGAACTTGAAGCGGCATTCGGAACAGATAGAGGCATTTATGTTGAAAACTCGTTTTATCTTGACATAATTGAGGGCAAAACCCACGTTGATTTGACGCAAGCGGGAAAGCTTGAGGTTAGCTCAGACGAATTATCTGTTTACCAGCTCTACACCAACAGCTCGAAAATCACGGTCGCGATTCCCCAAGGCGATTATGCGGGTACATTCTGGCTATACAACACCCAACATGATTCCGATTTCATCATGACTTTTGATCTGAATCAGCAAAACCGCTCAAAAACGTTCACGAACCTGACATCCGCGTTCAATTACTATATTGTGGCAAGCGAGTCGTTAGGGGGCGCTTCGATAACGGTGACGGATTGACCTTTGCCGCCCGCTGCGTTATTATTTTCAGCGAACAAGGCAAAAAAGCCCCTCGGCGGTTCACGGTGATATCTGACCGCAAAGGGGCAAAAACATTTTTCAAAAAGGTCGCGTTTGTGTTGCGTTTGCGGCCAAAATAGCGTATACTATGATTGAGGTGATTGAAATGGCTAAAACAGCAAACATAAATATCCGCATCGACCCGGAAGTAAAGTCAACCGTTGACGGAATTTTTTCGCATTTCGGGATAACCGTAGCCGACGCGGTAAATATATTTTTGCATAAGGTTATGATTGTCGGCGGTATGCCTTTCGATATGACTTTGCCGAGGTACAACGAGGAAACGTTAGCCGCCATGCGGGAAGCGCGGGGTATTACAAGCGGAAAAATAAAAACGAAGTCCTATTCTTCCGTCAAGGAGATGATCGCGGAATCAGACTCCGATGATTTGGAGGATTAAGCGTGGCGGATACAAGCTTGTTGGATTTGAAAAAGACTTCTCAGTTTCGCAAAGACTTAAAACGCATGGTCAAGCGGCAATTGGATATTGATTTATTGGACGAGATAGTTCAAACGCTCCGCGAACGAAAGCCGCTTGACCCAAAGCACCGCGACCACGCGCTGACCGGGGATTACGCCGGATTTCGTGAATGTCATATAGGGCCGGATTGGCTTCTCATTTATTTAATTGACGGTGAGAATCTCGTCCTGACGGCCTCACGCACAGGCACACATTCAGATTTATTTTAATTGCAATTCTTGAGAAAGCGCGCGAGAACGACGGACTCCCGCTTTTTCAAAGCGCGGCTTAGTTTCGTTAGCGGCGTTCACTTTCAGCGCAACGGACGCGCGGAAAAATTTATACCAGCGGGAGGTTGAAAAAGGATGACTGTTTTTCAAACAGCGGCTTTGTTGGTTATTGGAATCATAATTTTGTGCGCAGGTATTAAAAAGAAAAAGAAGTGGCTTATGATTATTTCGGCAGTGCCTTTAATAATCGTGTTATGGCAAATTATTCTGCTTGCCGGCATGACGTTCCACTGAACGGCATAGCGCGGCAGAGCGGCGAAAGCGCCGCGCGGGTTAGAATGGTCAGCGGCGCAGCGTGTCCGCGCGGCAGACGCATGGAGAATTTTATATCGGCGAAAGACGGCTTGTATTATGTCTGAGTGGTGCAGACAGTTTTTTTATGTGTTCATGTAACCTTTAGCTATGCAAATAACACTAAGGTATATGAGCGCATCATAGGGGAGGAGGAGGCATGGCGGATAATACGTTTGATGAAATATACGCAAAGCACTTTTTGTATGTTCGCGGATTCCTCCTGCGGCTGTGCAAGGGAAACGAGCATACGGCCGACGACCTGACGCAAGAAGCTTTTTTTCAAGCCTATATTAGCATACATCGCTTTGAGGGGAACTGCCGTGTTGAAACCTGGCTCTGTTCCATTGCTCAAAATGTGTTTTATTCCTTTTTAAGAAACGAGAAAAAGCAAAAACATGTTGAAGAAATGCAACAAAGGAGCGGCGATACCGTGTATGCTGTTCAAGAGGAGCAGTATCTTGAACATGATGCCGCGGTTGCCATGAAAAGGCTTCCGCAGCAAACGGCAAAGGTACTGTCATGCCGTTTGTTTCACGATATGCCTTATGCCGAAATATCCGGTCTGCTTGGAATTTCGGAAAGTTCCGCAAAAGTTATTTTTCATCGAGGACGTATTAAGCTCATGGAAATACTAAAAAAGGAGTACGGGTATGAAGCATGATTGCGAATTGATTCAAGATCTGATTCCGCTTGTAAGAGACGGCATAGCCAGCGACGCAAGCAAGACTGCCGTTGGGCTTCATATTAAACAATGTGATATTTGCAAAGGAATATATGAAGCTGACGCTCAGATTGTTTTTCCGGCATTCGATGAAAACACGAGCGCGGATATTTCTAAGGTAGTTGACTATAAATCCCGCGTTAAAAAACGGAGAAAAATTGGCATTGTTCTTTTTGTGCTGATATATGTGGGATCTCTTGTTTTTGTAACAGCAGGTGGGATTTTTATCCCTCAAATGAGGTCTTT
>WRLW01000088.1 GCA_009777435.1 Oscillospiraceae bacterium
GAGACGGAGGCCCCCGTCAGGCCGCCGCCGGAGCCTCCGGTCCCAGCCGCACCCGCCGAACAGCCGGCCTTTATACCTGTCGTCACATACGCGAAAATAACGCGCCGTCAAACGGCAGAGCCGTCAAACGGCAGAGCCGTCATACCGGCCGCGGCGGCGATTGGCTTGGCCGCCGCCGGAATCGCTTTGGCCGGCTTCGGCATAGCGAAGCTGCTCAAGCGCCGGGGTTAGATCTCACTCAATAGGCACGGCTGTAAATCCGCCGTTTGTAAGCTGCCATGTCTCGGTGTAGCCCAAGCCGCGCAGCAGATATTCCATTTCGTCAAACTCAAAGTCCAGCATGTCCGCGCTGTGCGCGTCGGACGACACGGTAACTCGCACTCCCCGCTTTAGGCACTCGCGCAATATCCACGGCGCAGGATAAGGGTCACTTCTTAGGCCGCGCCCCATCGCGCCGGTGTTGATTTCAAGTATAAGCCCCTCGGCGGCCAACGCGTCCAAAGCCGGCATAACGGCCTTTTGATACCGCTTTGAGCGCATATCAAACAGGTCGTTTTTTTCGTTGAGCTTGGTGGGCAGGTCAAAATGCCCCACGATATCGGGCCTTTGCGTCCTTATCATATTTGCCAGCGTTTGATAATACAGCTCAACCAATTTCAGCGTGTCGCCGCCCAAATAATCCGCACCCTCATGAAAAGCGAGCTTGGTTGCATCCACACAAGCGTTGACGCCGCCTTCTATGGGCACGTCGTGTACCGAACCGATAACATAGTCGAGGCCGTCTGACGGAAACGGATACAGCGATTCGTTTTCTATGCCCAGATATATGCGTATCCTGCCAAAATACTTCAGCTTCAGCCGTCGTATCTCGTCTTTATACGCCTCGAAACGCTCAGGCGGCATAGAACCCTCAGCGTAATTCGGCGAAAACGCGTGGTCGGAGAAACCCAGCGCCCAGAAGCCGCGCGCCAGCGCGACCTCAACCATCTTTTCGGGCGTATCCTTACCATCTGAAAAAATAGTGTGCGTGTGCAGGTTGGAGAGTATCACCCTTTTACTTCAACCCTTTCGCCGGAACGAGGCGTAAACTCGTCCCCGGCCTTCTTTGTATGGCGCATAGCCAATTCCCGCCTCACGTCGTCAATGGCACACCCCTCATGCGACATCAGCACCAGCGCGTGATAGCACAGGTCGGCAAGCTCGTAGGTCAGCTCCGGCGCGCTCCGGTTCTTGGCGGCTATGACTACCTCCGCCGTCTCCTCGGACAGCTTTTTCAGTATCTTATCCAGCCCCTTCTCAAACAGGTAGCTGGTATAAGACCGCTCTTTGGGCGACGACCTGCGCTCGTCTATCAAGCCGTAAAGCTTCTCTATCGAAAAGGCGTCCGGGCCGTCCGCGTCCTCCGGCGCGTCATAAATAAGCGCTTGGAAGCAGGATTCCGCACCCGTATGGCACGCCGGGCCGCTTGGGTCTACCCTAACAAGCAAAGCGTCGCCGTCGCAATCGGCTTGTATAGATACAATACGCTGCACATGGCCCGACGTCCCGCCCTTTCGCCAAAGCTCGCCCCGGCTGCGCGAATAAAAGCAGGTATGGCGCTCGCGTATAGAAACATCGAGGCTCTCCCGGTTCATGTAAGCCACCGTCAAAACGCGCCCTGTGCGGAAATCCTGCACAACAGCCGGAATCAGCCCTCTGCTATCGAATTTTAACTCGTCAATGACCATGATATTCCCCTCAAATTTTAACTGGTATCCCATTTGCCTGAAGCTCCTGCTTCACAGCCATTATCGACGTTTCGCGGTAGTGGAATATAGACGCGGCCAGACCGGCGTCAATTCCCGGCAGTGTCTTGAACAGCTTTACGAAATCCTGTATACCGCCCGCGCCGCCCGACGCGACAATGGGTATGGACACGACGTCTAACAGCGCGGCAAGCATGGGCAGGTCAAACCCCTCCTTAACGCCGTCGGTGTCTATAGAGTTTACCACCAGCTCGCCCGCGCCAAGCTCCTGTCCGCGCCGAGCCCACTCAAGCGCGTCGAATTCGGCCTTTTTGGTGTATCCGTCCGAGTAAACCGCGTAGCGCCCATCCTCAAGCTTCACGTCCATGGCCAGCACCACGCGTTTCGAGCCGTGCTTTTTTGCGGCCGCTTCTATGAGATTAGGGTCGCGTATGGCGCCTGAGTTTATGCTAACCTTATCGGCGCCGGCGTCTATCACACGGTCAAAATCGTCTATTGCACCGATACCGCCGCCAACCATAAACGGTATGGTAACACACTCCGCCACCGCTTTCAGCGTATCCATGAACAGCGCGCGGCGCTCACGCGAAGCCGTGATATCATAAAAAACAAGCTCGTCGGCGCCCTCGCCGCAATAAAAGCGCGCAAGCTCGACAGGCGAGGATACGTCTTTGATATTCGCAAACCTTACACCTTTAACGACCCGTCCGTCGCGGACGTCAAGACATGGAACAATGCGTTTCATCTTGCCATCACCTCTCTTAAATCAAGCTTCTTTGTATAGAGCGCCTTGCCGAGTATGGCCCCGTACAGCCCCATTTTTCTCAGCTCGTCAATATCGCTCATGGAGGATATGCCGCCGGCCGCTATCAGCTTGCACGACAGATGCCCGGCCAGCTCCTTATAGAGCGGCAGATTCGCGCCCTGCATCGCCCCGTCACGCGCGATATCGGTGTAGATGATGGCGTCGATGCCGCTGATATCGAGCTTGTCGCAAAACTCGGCGGCATTGATCCGCGTCGTTTCGACCCATCCCCCTACAGCCACAAAGCCTTCACGCGCGTCCACCCCGACGGCGATCTTTTCCGCGAAGGCTTGCATCATGCTGCGCAAAAACGAGAAGCTTTTAACAGCCGCCGTTCCGAGTATGACGCGCCCCACGCCCAGCTCTATATATTGCCTTATTCGCCGCTCGTCACGCAGGCCGCCGCCCACCTGCACAAACAGCCCGCTCGTCTCGACAATATTCCGTATCGCGTCAAAGTTGACGTTCACGCCGTCGCGCGCGCCGTCGAGATCCACGATATGCAGGTTGCGCGCGCCCTGCCCGGCAAACTGCCGCGCGATCTCCGACGGGTCGTCGGAATACACGTCCATGCGCTCGTAGTCGCCCTGCGTCAGGCGAACCACCTTCCTGTCTTTCAGGTCAATCGCCGGGAATATTTCCATAACCTCACATCCTTATTTTCTGACGGTTAAAGTATCCCTTTGCTCGACGGCACCTCGCCGGCCCGGCGCGCGTCCGTCATGACCGCCGCCGCCAGCGCGCGCCCGAATCCCTTGAAGCACGCTTCTAAAATATGATGCGCGTTGCGGCCCGACAGCATATTGATGTGCAGTGCCAGCCGCGCCGACCTGACAAAGCCGTGCAGAAATTCCTCTATAGCTTCGATATCGAGCGCGCCGCGCTCCGGCGTTGAGATATTGAACTCCAGCCACGGCCGGCCGCTGATATCTATAGCGGTCATCACCAGCGCTTCATCCATAGGCATCACGCACTGACCGTACCGCGTGATACCGCCGCGCCCGCCCAGCGCCTGATCAAACGCGCTCCCCAAAACGATCCCGCAATCCTCCGCGGAATGGTGGTTGTCCACCTTGAGGTCGCCGCCGCAGCGAAGCTCAAGGTCAAAACACCCGTTATACGCGAACAGCTCCAGCATGTGATCCAAAAAGCCTATGCCGGTATTGAGCTTATATATACCGGAGCCATCAATGTTCAGCGCGGCCTCGACGCTTGTCTCTTTAGTTTTCCTGGATATATCGGCTGTTCTCATATACAGGCCCCCTTCTTATTTTACAATGCTCTTGAGTATATCCGTCACACGCCGCATATCGCCGTCCGTCCCGATGCTGACGCGCAGATGGTCGCTTATACGTTCGGGATACGCGAAAATACGCACCAAAATGCCGTTCTCACGCAGTTTATCGTATATATAAGCGCCTTTCAGGGTCGCGTGCCTCACGAAAACGAAATTAGCGGCGCTCGGCAGCACGCTAAAGCCCATTGCCTCCAGCTCAGGTACAAACCAATCGCGTGTGGCGAGAATCATATCGACCGTCCGCTGAAGATAATCCGTGTCGGACACGGCGGCTGTCCCGACGGCTATAGACACCCGGTCGAGGTTATAGGGGTTGAACGCGTATTTGACGCAGTTCAGCGCGCTTATCAGGCCCGGCTCGCCCAGGGCGCAGCCTATCCGCATACCCGCCAGCCCATAAGCCTTAGAGAATGTCCGCGTAATGAGCAGGTTATCGTAGAGGTCAAGCAGCGGCCGCGCGGTGTTCTGAGGTGAAAAGTCCGTATATGCCTCATCGACAATAATCAGCCTGTCCGGGTTGGCGCGCAGTATGTCCTCAAGCCGCGCGGGCGGCAGCGCTATCCCGGTCGGGGCGTTTGGGTTGGCCAGCACGATATGGCCCGGCGCGCCGTAATAATCCGACGGCTCCAGAGAAAAGTCACCGCGCAGCGGCAACGTCCTGACTTCCAATCCGCATACCTGCGCGTGTACCGGATAGAAGCCGTAAGTGACATCGGGAAACACCACCGTATCGCCGCGCTCAAAGAAAGCCATAAAGGCGTATCCCAATATCTCGTCGGAGCCGCCGCCCACAAATACGCGCTCCTGCGAGATACCCCGCGCGGCGGCTATGGCGTCGCGCAGCCCGGTCACGTCGGGATCAGGATACAGGCGCAGATCCTCATACGCCAAGGCGTCTATGGCCTCACGCACGCGCGGCGAGGGAGGATACGGCGACTCATTGGTATTCAGCTTTATATATTGCGTGACGCGCGGCTGTTCTCCGGGCGTATAGGGCTTGAGCGCCGCCGTCGATGGGCTGATGAATCTGCTCATTATATGCCGCCCTCTTTTGTTAACCGCACAGTCACCGAGCGCGCGTGCGCCTCAAAGCCCTCGCTCCGCGCGACCGCCGCCGCGTCGTCCGCCAGCGCGCGGAACGCGTCCTGACGGCAGTAGATAAACGAGGACTTTTTGCAAAAATCGTCAACCGACAGCGGTGAGAAAAAACGGGCGGAGCCTTCCGTGGGAAGCGTGTGGTTGGGGCCGGCCATATAGTCGCCCAGCGCTTCGGGCGTATAGTGCCCCAAGAATACCGACCCGGCGTGCTTTATGGCGGACAGCAGAGCGAACGGCTCCTCTATGCACAGCTCAAGATGCTCGGGCGCTATGCGGTTGCTTATCTCGGCGGCGTGTTCGAGCGTGTCTGTAATTATTATGGCGCTGCCGCCAGCCAGCGCGCGGGCGGCAATCTCACGGCGCGGCAGCTGGGCAAGCTGCGCCTTTATCTCGATACGCACCCGCTCAGCCAGAGTTTCGCTGACAGTCACCAGCACGGACTGCGAAAGCGTGTCATGCTCGGCCTGTGAGAGCAGGTCGGCCGCTATATACTCCGGGTTGGCCGTATTGTCGGCGATTATCAGGATGTCGCTCGGCCCGGCGATTATGTCTATGTCTATCCGCCCGTATACCATGCGTTTGGCCGTTTGCACATAGATATTTCCCGGCCCCGTGATTTTATCCGCTTTCGGGACGCTCCGCGTGCCGTAAGCAAACGCGGCGACGGCCTGCGCGCCTCCGACGGCGAACACGCGGTCAACGCCAGCCAGCGCGGCCGCGGCAAGGATATCGGCGGACGGGAGGCCGTCCGGCCCCGGCGGGGTGGCCATATAAAGCTCGCCCACCCCGGCAATCTTTGCCGGCACGGCGTTCATCAGCACGGTTGACGGATACGGCGCCGTACCGCCGGGCACATATATGGCCGCGCGGTCGAGCGGTATCACGCGCTGGCCCATGACCATGCCCGCGTCTATCTTGTCGCAGACAAAGCCGCCGCGCTTCTGATGCTCATGGAAAGCCGCGATATTATCGCGCGCGCGCTTAAGAACGCGCTTGAAATCCTCGTCAAGCCCGTCGAGGGCCGCGTCTATATCGGCGCGGGGAACCTCTATGGCGCGGGCCGGCGCGCCCCGTAACGCCTCGTCATACAGCCTGTCGAAATTCATGCCGTTCAGGGCTGGAAAATCAAAGGCGGAGAAAGCGCGCAAGGCGTCGTCGCCGTCCCGCCTGACGGCCTCTATTATTCTTGAGACCGTAACCTCAGCCCCCTCCGCCTGTTCCTCCTGACGCAGCGGAGGCAGCTCCGACGGGTCATTGACCCGCATATAACGCATCAATCTATTACCTCCCTCAACGCGCGGCAAATAGCGTCTATCCGCGCCGACTTGAAGCGATACGCGGCTTTATTCGCAATAAGCCGCGCGCTGACGTCAAGCACGTCCTCAACCACGCCCATATCATTTTGCTTTAGCGTCGCCCCGGTCTCAACTATGTCAACCACGACGTCGGACAGCCCAAGCAGCGGCGCCAGCTCAATCGAGCCGTTGAGCCTTATCAGCTCAATATCGCGCCCGCGCGACGCGTAATGGCGTTTCGCGATGCCGGGATACTTGGTCGCGACACGAAGCGC
>WRLW01000089.1 GCA_009777435.1 Oscillospiraceae bacterium
CTCGTATATGTTTTTGCCCTTGTAGCGCACCTCAAGGGTCTCGCGGTTATAGCGCTTGCCCTTGCATACGTCGCACGGAACGTATACGTCGGGCAGGAAGTGCATCTCTATCTTTATAAGCCCGTCCCCCGCGCAGGCCTCACAGCGGCCGCCCCGGACGTTGAAGGAGAATCGCCCCGGGCCGTAGCCGCGCACGCGCGCGTCCTGAGTGCGCGCGAACAGCTCGCGGATATCGCCGAAAAGGCCCGTGTATGTGGCCGGGTTGGAGCGCGGCGTGCGCCCGATGGGCGACTGGTCGATGTCTATGACCTTATCGAGGAACTCGACGCCCTCAAGCCTGTCGAACGCGCCGGGACGCGAACGCGCGCGGTTGAGCTTCATGGCCAGCGCCTTGTGCAGCACCTCGCCCACTAAGCTTGACTTGCCCGAACCCGATACGCCGGTCACGCAGCAGAACGTGCCTAAAGGTATGCCGACGTTAAGGCGCTGGAGGTTGTTCTCCCGCGCGCCCACGACGGTTAGCGTCTTTCCGCTGCCCTTGCGGCGCGCGGCCGGTATGGGTATGAATTTGCGCCCCGACAGATACTGCCCGGTTATGGACTGCTTGCATGAGCATATGTCCTTCATGGCGCCCTGCGCGACGACGTTTCCGCCGTGTATGCCCGCGCCCGGCCCGACGTCGAGTATATGGTCGGCGGCAAACATGGTGTCCTCGTCGTGTTCGACCACCAGCAGCGTGTTGCCCAAATCGCGCAGGCGCCTCAGCGTCGCGAGCAGCTTTTCGTTGTCGCGCTGGTGCAGGCCGATCGAAGGCTCGTCAAGGATGTACAGCACTCCCATAAGCGACGAGCCTATCTGCGTGGCTAAACGTATGCGCTGGCTTTCGCCGCCCGACAGCGAGCCGGACTGCCTCGACAGCGTGAGGTATTCCAAGCCGACCGCGCGCAGGAAGCCCAGCCGCTCCCTCAGCTCGCGCAGGATGCGGTCGGCTATCTGGGCCTCCTTTTCGCTGAGCGTAAGCTGTTCTAAAAATTCCAGCGCCTCGGACACCGCGAACGCGCAGAACGAAGCGATGCTCAGGCCGCCCACCGTAACGGCGAGCGACTCGTTTTTCAGCCTGCGGCCCCTGCAATCCGGGCAAGGCACGGCGGACATGCAATCCTCGATCTCGCGCTTCGCGTTTTCGGACTGCGTGTCGCGGTAGCGCCGCTCCATATTGTTGACGATACCCTCAAACGCTTGGCGGTAAGTGCCGCTGCCCCTCGCGTTTTCATAGTGCAGGGTGAGCTTCTGGCCGCCCGTGCCGTAGAGTATAACGCCGATTATCTCGTCGGACAGCTCGCACAGCGGCGTATTGATGTTAAAGCCGTATTGCCGCGCGAGCGCGTCGAAGTACATACGCCCGATGGTGCCCGGGTCGGCCGACCAGCCCGTGGCAAGCACCGCGCCCTCGCGCAGCGATACCGCGCGGTTCAGCACACGGTCGGGATCCACCTTCATTTGCTGGCCAAGCCCGGTGCATGTGGGGCACGCGCCGTATGGGTTGTTAAACGAAAACATGCGCGGCGTCAACTCCTCTATGGACACGCCGCAGTCGTCACAAGCGTAGTTCTGTGAAAACATAAGCTCCCGGTCGTCCTGCACGTCAACCGTCACTAAGCCGCCCGCCAGATTCGCCGCTATCTCCACCGAGTCGGTCAGGCGCCGCCGCCCCTCCGGGTTGACCGTAAGGCGGTCAACCACCACCTCTATGGTGTGCTTTTTGTTCTTGTCGAGCTTTATGCTCTCGCTCAGGTCATATACGGAGCCGTCCGCCCGGACGCGTACATAGCCTGATTTGCGCGCGTCGTCAAACACCTTTTGGTGTTCGCCCTTGCGCGCGCGTATGACGGGCGCGAGTATCTGTATGCGCCGGCCCTCGGGCAGCCCGAGTATGTGGTCTATTATCTGGTCTATGGTCTGCTGGCGTATGACCTTGCCGCATTTCGGGCAGTGCGGCGTACCGACGCGCGCCCATAGCAGACGCAGGTAATCGTATATCTCCGTGACCGTGCCGACCGTGGAGCGCGGGTTGCGCGAGGTGGTTTTCTGATCTATCGAAATGGCGGGCGACAGCCCGTCGATGCCGTCAACGTCGGGCTTCTCCATCTGCCCCAGAAACTGGCGCGCGTATGCCGACAGCGACTCGACGTAGCGGCGCTGGCCCTCCGCGTATATGGTGTCAAAGGCCAGCGACGACTTGCCGGAGCCGGACAGGCCGGTCACAACGACCAGCTTGTCCCGCGGTATCTTGACGTCGATGTTTTTTAAGTTATGCTCGCGCGCGCCGCGCACATGGATAAAATCGTGCATGACTACCGTTTCCCCTTCCTCTCCGACCAAGCGCCGGATGTGTCCCTGCGCTTGGTCGGCGGCTCCCTGCCTGAGCGCAGGGCGATTATCTGGTCGCGCAGGATGGCGGCGTATTCAAACTCAAGCATCTTCGACGCATCCCTCATCTCGCGCTCAAGCTTGGCTATCATGTCGGCGCGCTCCTTCTCGGTGGACGGCGCGGCAAACCCGCCGCCGCCGGACGCGGACGATATCTCAAGCGTTTCGCGCACGCTCTTTATGACCGTCTTGGGCACCACGCCGTGCTTTTCGTTATGCGCGAGCTGGATGGCCCTGCGGCGGTTGGTTTCGCCTATGGCGCGGCTCATGGAGTCGGTCACGCGGTCGGCGTACATTATCACGCGCCCGGACGCGTTGCGCGCGGCGCGCCCGATGATCTGCACCAGCGACGTCTCGCCGCGCAGAAAGCCCTCCTTGTCGGCGTCGAGTATGGCCACTAAGCTGACCTCGGGCAGATCCAGCCCCTCGCGCATAAGATTGATGCCCACCAGCACGTCGAACACGCCGAGCCTGAGGTCGCGCAGTATCTCCATGCGCTCGATGGCGTTCACGTCATGGTGCATATAGCGCACCTTGACGCCGGTTTCAAGCATGTACTGAGTAAGATCCTCGGCCATTTTTTTGGTCAGCGTCAGCACCAAAACGCGCTCCTTTTTGGAGGTGCGGTCATGTATCTCGCCGAGCAGGTCGTCGATCTGGCCCATTATGGGCCGCACGTCTATTACCGGATCCACAAGGCCGGTAGGCCGTATGACCTGCTCCACTATCTGCCCCGAGCGGCTGCGCTCATATTCGGCGGGCGTCGCCGAGACGTATATCACCTGATTTATCTTGCCGCGGAACTCATTGAAGTTGAGCGGGCGGTTATCAAACGCGGACGGCAGGCGGAACCCGAAGTTGACTAAGGTCTCCTTGCGCGCGCGGTCGCCCGCGTACATGCCGCGCACCTGCGGTATGGAGACGTGCGACTCGTCCACGATGAGCAGGAAATCCTTCGGGAAATAGTCCATCAGGGTATACGGCGTCGAGCCGGGCGGCCGCCCGGACAGTATGCGCGAATAGTTCTCGATGCCGTTGCAGAAGCCCAGCTCCCTCAGCATTTCCATATCGTACATGGTGCGCTGCTTGATGCGCTGCGCCTCAAGCAGCTTGCCCTCATCCTCAAACAGCCTGACGCGCGAGATCATTTCCTCTTCAATGGCGCGCAGGCCGTCCTCAATCTTTTCGGCCGGCGTGATATAGTGCGAGGCCGGATAAATGGCGGCATGATTAAGACCGGCGCGCGGCGCGCCCGTGACGACGTTTATCTCGGACAGCCTGTCCACCTGATCGCCGAAGAATTCCACCCGGATGGCGAAGTCGTTGGTATACGCCGGGAAAACCTCCACCGTGTCGCCGCGCACCCGGAACATGTTGCGCTCAAACGCGATGTCGTTGCGTTCGTAACGCAGGGTCACAAGCCTTTTGAGCAGCGCTTCGCGGTCAAAAGTCTGACCGGGCCGCAGTGAAATCACCTGATCCCTGTACTCGAAAGGGTCGCCCAGACCGTAGATGCAGCTCACCGAGGCCACCACCACCACGTCGCGCCGCTCAAACAGCGACGACGTGGCCGAGTGCCGCAGCCGCTCGATTTCCTCATTTATGGACGCGTCCTTCTCGATATAGGTGTCGGTGTGCGGGATGTAGGCTTCCGGCTGGTAATAATCGTAATACGAAACGAAATACTCGACCGCGTTATGCGGGAAAAATTCCTTGAATTCGGCGCAGAGCTGCGCCGCGAGCGTCTTGTTGTGCGCCAGAACCAGCGTGGGGCGCCGCACGTTCTGTATGACGTGCGCCATCGTAAAGGTCTTGCCCGAGCCGGTGACGCCCAGCAGCGTCTGCTCGCTTATGCCGTTGGTCAGGCCGTCCGACAGCATTTCTATGGCTCCCGGCTGGTCGCCCGCCGGCTTGTATTCGCTCACGACCTGAAATTCTGGCATCTTGCTCCCACCCCTTACATACGAACATTACATAGTATAACAAAACGCACGTTCGATTGCAAGGGCTATTTTTCGTTTTTTGGCAAATTATTTTCGAGACAAGGGAAAAAGATACTTTTTCCTTGCTCCCGTAGGTGCGTTGGGGCAAAATGAACGGCGGACGCGCAATGCGCGCCCCTACGACCCACATAACCGCCCTGTCACGGCGAATTTCGCCACGCCTGTAGGGACGCACACTGTGCGTCCGCCGTTTTATTTTACCACACGCTGGGGAAACGCTGGGGAACGGCGGGCGGGGCGTGGAGGACGCGCCGGGGGGCAGGGCACGCGGACGCACACTGTGCGTCCCTACGGCGTTGCGCGGTATATATTCATACGCCCGCCACGGCCGCGCGGCAAAAACGAACTATCAAAAGGTATACCTTTTGATAGTTCGTTCGCGCTGAAAATAATACCATATGTTGCCGCCATATGTCAAGCGATTTTGCCGAATTTCCGTAAAAACCCGCAAAATTCGCCCGTAGGGGCGCGCATCGCGCGTCCGAAAACGGCTTTTTGGGCAACTATCAAAAGGTATACCTTTTGATAGTTGGCATACGACGAAAGGACGGAAATTCGAGATGAAAAGACTTGTCAGCTTAGTATTGGCGCTTGTTATGATGGCGGCGCTGGTTCCGGTTATGATGGGGGCGGCCGCGGCGGAAAAATCCATCATGGACAAGATAAACGACGGGGATTTGCTGCATGGGGTTGGCGGTTATGCAACACCAGGATATTTGGCCGGGCGCGGCATAACACTCGAACAATTCGTTGACATGCTGAGTATGTTGGGGGCTAAGAGTTATTTTTCGCGCCTTGGACACGTTGACGCGAAAAATCCGATAATATATGAGTATGAGGACTACAAGAAACTATTTAAGTTGCTGAACGAAGCAGGAATAGAAATCATTGTAGACATTTATACTCACTTAGAAATAGACGGAGTGCTTTATTACAGCGATGGTTTGCCGAGACGTGACCTATCAAAGGGTTCGGCTTATATGAGTTATCTCAATTCGTTCTACGAATCGTGCAGATTTTTGGCAGATGCCTTTCCTGAAGTAATGGTTTGGATGCCGTCGAAATGTGTACAAAGCATCTTTCCTATGGATAACGGCGAACCGTTTACTATGGAAGAACAAGCCGAAATTGCCGTGGATATGATGTATTATGGGAACAAGGCTATTCACGAAGCAAACCCCGATGCTATCTGTTTATCAGCCCATACCGATTGGGGGCCGGACTGGGTTGAGCCGAATTTTACATTGATGTATGAAAACATAAAGAGCGGAAAATTCGGAGATGGTTCAACAAATACAGACGATTATTTTCAAGCCCTTGCGTGGAACACCTACGGGACAGACCGATTAGGATTCGATGGATGGGCAAGATATATGCAAGAGGGGTATGAGGTCGCTGTCAAGTATGGCGACGGTCATAAAAAATTATTTATCCCAGAGATGGGGTTTAGCGACTATAGCGACGCAGTTAGGGATGAGAATCCGGGTAATTACGAAAAACTATTTGAATATATCGAGCAAATGGACTTTATAGCAAGCATCAATATCTTTACCTTAATTAGTTGGCCTTTAGCTACTTGGGGTAATTTTGAAATCGAACGCGGGTATGGTTTGTTCCATGCTCCCTCCGGAGGCCTTATGCCAAAGCCAAGCGCTTATGCGATTCAAAGCATATACGGTGGCAAGGGCGATTTGCTTAAATACACGTTTACTCCATCGGTTGCCATTCTCCCGTATAAATGGGAGCATATAGGGTGGCCGGTATATGTGCGTGAGCGTATTTGGACTTTCGCCGTTCCTTATGATATCGGACTGTATATTGGAAAGGTCGTTGTAGAATGTGACCAGACAATAGTAAACAGTGATTATTCATTCCTCGTTGAAAGAGAAGATGGATTGCAGTTCGACAAAGGTGACAAGCGTATAACGGCTTCCGGCAATACTATCACTCTTGATTTAAGAGGGTTAGACCGTATACGCACACTCGGCTTCACCATCTGGAACGATGACGTACACTCCGGTGTACACGGCGTATATCTTGACTTAGCCTACGACGGCACGGAGACGGAGTATCTG
>WRLW01000090.1 GCA_009777435.1 Oscillospiraceae bacterium
CTCCTGCAAGACACCGCCCATTAGAAGCGCGTCCGGCATGAACGCCGCGCCGCCCTCCGGCGTCACGGACGACCGCTCGCGGCTCATCTTGTCTTTCAGCTCAAGCATTATGCGCTGCGCCAGCTTCTTTCCGACGCCGGCGGCGACGGTGAGCGCCTTCTCGTCGCCCGACAGGACGGCCAGCGACAGCCGTTCCGGCGTCGTGGCGGACAGCAGCGACAGCGCGGCCTTAGGCCCGACGCCCGAAATGCCAAGCAGCAGCTTAAAGCAGTTCAGCTCCTGCATGTCGTAAAAGCCGTAAACGTCAAGTATATCCTCGCGCACATGGACGTATGTGTAGAGCTTGGTCCGCTCGCCTGTCTTTACGCGCGAAAGCGTCTGGAGCGACGTATTGCACGCGTAGCCTACGCCGCCCGCGTCTATGACCGCGAGATTGGCTTCGGTATGCGCGACCGTGCCGCTGAGGTAGTAAAACATGGCCGCTCTCCCCTCTCCTGTCTATACCAGCCCGAGTATGGAACCCGCCGCCTGCGCGTGGCACAGCGCGATGGCCAGCGCGTCGGCGGCGTCGTCCGGGCGCGGCGAACGTCCCAGCCCGAGCAGTTTTTTTGTCATCTCCATGACCTGATGCTTTTCGGCCTTACCGTAGCCGACCACAGCCTGCTTTACCTGCTGCGGCGAGTATGTGCGGATCGGGATACCGCGCTGGCTGCCGGCCAGCAATATTACGCCGCGCGCGTGCGCCACCTGAAAGCCGGTGGTCACGTTCGCGCCCCAATACAGTTCCTCAACGGCCAGCGCGTCGGGCGGCGCCATGTCGAGCAGGCGGTTGAAATCCTCGTATATCTGGCGTATGCGCGTCTCAAGCGGCAGTCCCGCCTCCGTGCGTATGACCCCGTAGCGCATGGCCGAGAATTTCTGTCCCGACGCCGGCGTTTTTTTTGAAACCTCGACAAATCCGAATCCCACTATGGCCACGCCGGGGTCAACGCCGCATACGACCATCACATGCCTCCGTTTATATGACTTGCCGCGTGAAGTACGCCGTATTTACCGGCCTCATATGTCATGCCGCCCTGCAGGAAAGCCGTATAAGGCTCGCGCATGGGCGCGTCGCAGGTCAGCTCGGCAGAGCCGCCTTGGACGAACGTGCCGGCGGCCATGACCACCGGACAGCCGTAACCGGGCATATAGCCCGGCTCCGGGCGCGCGAACGAGTCCACCGGCGAGGCGGCCTGTATCCCGCGGCAAAAACGCAGCAGTCTTTCAGGCTCCCCGAAATGTATCATCTGTATGGTATCCGCGCGCGGCGCGTCAAACGCGGGTTCTGTGCGAAACCCCATCGAATCAAGCAGCGCGGCGGCAAATACGGCGGTTTTTAACGCCTGCGCGGTCACATGCGGCGCGAGGAACAAACCCTGATACAATAAGCGGCCGCCGCCGAGCGTCGCGCCGCACTCAGAGCCGATGCCGGGCGCCGTGAGGCGTGCGGCGGCCAAGGAGACTAAATCGGCTCGGCCTGCTATATAACCGCCGGCGGGCGCAAGCCCGCCGCCGGGGTTTTTTATGAGCGAACCCATAACCAGATCAGCGCCGGCCATACACGGCTCGCGCGTTTGGACAAACTCGCAGTAGCAGTTGTCCACAAGGGTTATGGCGTCCGGGTTCGCGTCGTGTATGAGGGCCGTCATGCGCTCTAAGGTGTCGATGTCTATGGCGCGCCGCGCCTCATAGCCGCAGGAGCGCTGAATGAAAACAGCGTCCGCTTCGGCGGCGGCGGCTTCCAAGCCGTCAAGATCGGGGCCGCCGTCTTTTAAGGGCAGCTCGGAGTAGTTAACCCCGATGTCGGAAAGAGAGCCTGTGTACCCCGCGTCTTTTGACAGCGCGCCGCCGATAACGCCGCGAAGGGTATCATAGGGCGTACCGGCCGCCGAAAGCAGACGGCCGCCCGGCCTGAGTACGCCAAACAGCGCGCAGGCTATGGCGTGCGTGCCGCTGGCGAACTGCGTCCTGACAAGCGCCGCCTCGGCGCCCATAATGTCCGCCATTACGGCGTCAAGCGTGTCGCGGCCCGCGTCGTTATATCCATAGCCGGTGGTGCCTGAAAAATGCGCGTCGGAGACCCTGTGCCTGCGAAACGCGTCAATCACGCGCGCCGTGTTTTGCTCCGCCACGGCGTCTATGAGCGCGTGTACGTCTTTCAGCGCCGCCGAATCATACTCCACGGACGTCGTTGGGGCCTAACAGGTTTACGCCCGCGTTCAAAAGCGTCTTTGAGGCGGCGGCGATGTCCTCAACCCTCAGCACCACATACGCGCCGCTGTCCGCGCGGCTGACAAACGCGTAGATGTACTCCACATCTATGTTCTCCGCGCGCAGTGTTCCGAGCAGCTCGCTCAGCGCGCCCGGCTTATCGTTAAGCTGGGCGGCCAGCACCTCGGTCATCTTAGTGGTCACGCCCGCGTCCTTGAGCGCCGCGCGGCACTGCTCAGGCTCATTGACGATGAGGCGCAGGATTCCAAAATCCGTCGTATCCGCGATGCTGAGCGCGCGGATATTTATGTTGTTGCGCGCCAGAATGTCAGTAATCTCGTATAGGCGTCCGGTTCTGTTCTCTACAAAAACCGAAATCTGGTTGATGTGCATAGCGGCTCCTCCTTAAATAATGAACCTATGAGCGCAGGGCCATTTGGCGTCCCAGCTCAAACGCGGTCTCGTTGACCGCCAGCAGCTTGGGCTTCACGCAGTCGGTCAGGGCGGCGCGCCACAGCTCCGGCCCGATATTAAGCCAAACCGACACCGCGCCGAGCATCACGACATTTACGCTTTTTATGCTGCCCGCTTCCTCGGCGAGCTTTACGGCGTTGAGGAATATGCTTCGCGACGGGTCGAAAGCGCTCTCGATATCTTGGGGATACTCGGACGCCCCTGTAAGCACGGGCAGCGGCGGGATGATATAAGTATTAACGGCGGCCTTACCGCTGGGGCTCAGCGTGTGCAGCCAGCGCAGGGCCTCCATCTGCTCCAGCGCGATCAGCAAATCGGCTTCCCCGTCCGTTATAAGCGGCGAATATACGCTTTTGCCGGCGCGGACGGTCGTAACCACACCGCCGCCGCGCTGTGACATGCCGTGAACCTCGCTGACCTTTACCTCAAGGCCCTGCTGCGTGAACACGCTGCCCAGTATACGGCTGGCCAGCAGCGAGCCCTGTCCGCCGACGCCCGTTATAAGAATATTCAACTCGGCTCACCTCCCGGCTTCACCTTATCAAGCGCACCGAAGCGGCACACCCGGGCGCACAGCCCGCAGCCAAAGCACTGCGTCGCGTCGATCGACACGGAGCCTCCCGCCGCGCTGACCGCGGGACACCCGATGCGTAAACACGCCTTGCAGTTTTTGCATTTCTCATTAGCGCTCAAAGGCGCTTGCCTGTCTATCTCCGGGAGCAGTACGCACGGCCTTCTGGCGATTATCACCGACGGCTCGTCAAGGGCCAGATGCTCCCTGAGCAGAGGCTCCATAGCGTCGATATCATGCGAGTCGATCACGTCCACGCGCCCGACGCCCAAGGCGCGGCACACCGCCGCCAAATCTAAGCTGTGCGTGGGCCGGCGCTTCAGGGTCATACCTGTCGTGGGATTTTGCTGATGCCCGGTCATGCCGGTTATGGCATTGTCAAGGATTATAAGCGTGGCGTTTGACTGGTTGTATACTATATTCATCAAGCCGGTCAGCCCGGAATGAGCGAACGTGGAGTCGCCAAGCACACCCACTGTACGCTTGGCGGCCTCCGGGTCGGCCTTTACAAAGCCATGCAGCGCACTGACCGACGCGCCCATACACAGCGTCAGATCCATAGCGCTGAGCGGCGGCGCGGCGCCCAGCGTGTAACAGCCGATATCGCCTGTGACGGTTAGCTTCATTTTGTTGAGCACATGGAACAGCCCGCGATGCGGGCATCCGGGGCACAGCACCGGCGGTCTGCCGGGCACGTCCGCCGCCTTCGGCGCCGCTCCCCGCTCGGCAGAAACGCCAAGCACGGCCTTGCGAACGGCTTCGACCGTGTACTCGCCCTCAAAGCTAAACAGCTCCTTGCCTTGACATTCAATGCCCAGCGCGCGGCAGTGGGATTCTATAACGTCGTCAAGCTCCTCGATTATATACAGCTTATCCACAGTTTTCGCAAAGTCGGAGATTAACTTGTCGGGCAGCGGGTGAATCATGCCGAGCTTGAGATACGCGGCATTGTCGCCCAGAGCCTCGCGCGCCGTCTGGAACGCTATACCCGACGAAATAACGCCTATCCCGCTGCCCTTGCCGCATATGACGCGGTTGACGCTCGCGCCCTCCGACCACACGGCCATATCGGCCATGCGGCGTTCTACCAGCGGATGGCGGCGGCGGGCGTTGGCGGGAACCATGACATATTTGGCCGGATTCTTGACATATGGGCGCGCGGGCGCCGTCTCGTCGCGCGGCGATTCGGCAACCGCGCTGCGCGAATGGGATATCCTTGTGGAGAGACGCAGAAACACAGGCGTATCGAACCTCTCCGAAAGCTCAAACGCCAGCTTGGTATAATCCCTGCACTCAAGCGAGTCGGCCGGCTCAAGCATGGGCAGCTTGGCCGCCCTCGCGTAATGGCGGCTGTCCTGCTCGTTTTGCGAGGAGTGCATACCCGGGTCGTCGGCCACGGCTATAACCAGCCCGGCGTTCACGCCGGTATAAGACGCTGTGAAAACCGGGTCGGCCGCCACGTTCAGCCCCACATGCTTCATGCCCGAAAACGCGCGCACACCCGCAAGCGAGGCGCCGTAAGCGGCCTCCGCCGCCACTTTCTCATTGGGCGCCCACTCGGCGTATATGTCGTCGTACTCCGCGGCGTATTCGGTTATCTCGGTACTGGGCGTACCCGGATAGGAGGAGACAAAGGCGCAGTTCGCTTCATAAAGCCCGCGCGCCACAGCCTCGTTGCCCAGCATCAGTCGTTCTTTCATATGCTCATACCTTTCCGTCAGGCTCACTTATTTCGCAAATCAATCACTCTGCTCGCCTTGCCTTGAAAACGCTCTATGGTGCGCGGCTCTACCAGCGTTACCTTGCAGGTCAGGTCAAGCACGGAGCGCAGCTTGTCCTGAATGACGCGGCGTATGTTATCCAGCTCCGAAAAACGCTCCAAGACCCCGCCGTCAACCAGCTCCACCTGCAACTCAAGCGTGTCTATACGTTCATGGCGCACATACAACAGATAGTGCGGGCCGACCGCCGGCAGCCGCAAGCCGATAAGGACGCTCTCGATCTGCGACGGGAACACGTTTACGCCCTTTATGATCAGCATATCGTCGCTGCGCCCAAGCGTGTGGGTCATGCGCATATGCGTGCGCCCGCACGCGCACCGTTCGGGTATGAGGCGCGTTATATCGCGCGTGCGGTAGCGTATTACGGGCACGGCTTCTTTGGTCAGCGTGGTCAGAACCAGCTCGCCCTGTTCGCCCAAGGGCAGCGCCTTGCCTGTCTTGGGGTCGATTATTTCCGGGTAGAAGTGATCCTCCGCTATGTGCAGGCCGTCGCGCAGCTCACACTCGCCCGACACGCCCGGGCCTATGATTTCGCAAAGGCCGTAGTTGTTGGTTGCTGTGATGCCGAGCGTTTCCTCTATCCGGGCGCGCATCTCAGGCGTACAGCCCTCGCCGCCGAACAAGCCCACGCGCAGCTTTAGCCTGTCGCGTACGCCCATGTCGCGTACGGTCTCTCCGAGATACAGCGCGTATGACGGCGTGGCCACCATAACCGTGACCTGCATGTCCTCCCACATCATAATCTGACGCTCGGTGTTGCCCGACGAGAGCGGCACCACCAGCGCGCCGATTTTTTCCATACCCTGATGCAGGCCGAAGCCGCCTGTAAACATGCCGTATCCGAACGATATCTGAACAACGTCGTCCGGCGTGACGCCGACGGCCGACGCGAGGCGCGCGATAAGCTCCGACCATACGTCCATATCCCGGCGCGTGTAAAACGACACCGACGGCTTGCCGGTGGTGCCGGACGTGCCGTGCATCCTTACGACCTCGCGGCGCGGGACGGCCAGCATACCGTATGGGTAGTTGCCGGTGAAATCGGTTTTGACGGTAAACGGCAGCTTCGCGATGTCCTCCAGCGACTTGACGTCGCCCGGCTCCGCCCCCGCCTCGGCCAGCTTCCGCTTCTGGGCCGGCGCGTGTTCCCATACGCGGCCGAGGGTCTGTTTCAGCCTCTCAAGCTGTAAGGCTTCTATCTGTTCGCGTGTCATACATTCATATTCGGGGTTCCAGATCATATTGGCCCGCCCTTCGTTTAAGGTCAATAACGCTATGACCATATCTAAGCAATGTTACCACAACATGTCCGCTTTGTAAAGCAAAAAAGGCCGGCATGTCACGCAATCGGCTACGGAATAAACCAATATGAATTGAAGCCGGATAATTGCTGCATAC
>WRLW01000091.1 GCA_009777435.1 Oscillospiraceae bacterium
ATGCGGGCATAGCCCTCTGTTACTAGCGGCGCCTCAAGGCGCATAGCGGTCTGCCTCGTGCGTGGGTTTGTTACTTGCCACCCGTAAACGGGTCAGTATGCTCCTTTATCGTCATCTGGTCGTGGATTTGATCTTCCTTCAGTTGGTTCTGGATGTATTCCTGTATTTTCCTTGCATTTTTGCCCGCCGTGTCCACGTAATACCCGCGACACCAGAATGTACGGTTTCCATATTTATATTTGAAATTCCCATGCCGCTCATGTATCATCAGACTGCTTTTCCCTTTCAGGTAGCCCACAAAACTCGATACGCTCATTTTTGGTGGGATTTCCACAAGCATGTGGATATGGTCGGAACATAGCTCTGCCGCTACTATTTTTACCTCTTTCCAGTCGCATAGCTGGCGTAGTATCTTCCCTATCTCCACCTTCAATGTGCCATAGATCATTTTTCTGCGGTACTTGGGAGCGAAGACGATGTGGTTCTTGCAATTCCATTTCGTATGGGATAAGCTATTCTTGTCACCAATGGGGTTGACCTCCTTTTGATTGCTTGTGCAGTTGGCTGACCGCACGATTACTTTATTAAAAGGAGTTTTTTTACACAATAGCGCTTGAAGCTTTACCCCCGGCTAAGCCGGGGGTTTCCTATGTACAATGAGACGCCACGAATTGAGCAATGATGAATGGAAACGAATATGCCCACTGCTGCCACCGCAGAGAACCGGAAAGAAAGGGCGGCCGCCCAAAGACAACCGGTTGATGCTAAACGGCATGATATGGATAGACCGCACAGGGGCGCAATGGCGGGAGTTGCCGAAATGCTACGGGCCATGGCAAAGCGTGTATGCCCGTTTTCGGAAGTGGAAAGACGAAGGGGTCTTGGAAAAGGTTTTCAAAGCACTGTCTGCGGATTTCGACCCAGAAAACCTTTCTCTTGATTCGACTTGCGCAAAAGTCCATCAAAGCGCCAATGGCGGTAAAAAGGGGCCGAAGACAAGGCCGTGGGACGCTCGAGGGGCGGATTGAACACAAAAATCCATGCCATTGTCGATGGTTTGGGCAATCCCGTAGAGTTTTTCCTGTCACCCGGAAATGACCATGATTCAACCCATGCTATTGAGTTGCTTGACCGAATCGAAGTCGAGGGGAGCAATGTTTTAGGGGATCGGGCTTATGATACCGACGCTATCCTGAAATATCTTGAGGGACGCGGGGCGATCGCTGTTATTCCCTCAAAGGCTAATCGGCTTGTCCAACGTGATTGTGACTGCTGGACTTACAAGGAGAGGCATTTGGTGGAGTGTTTCTTTCAAAAACTCAAATGGTTCAGGCGAGTTGCCACCCGTTACGACAAGTCTGATGAATCTTTTTTGGGCTTCGTTTACATCGCCGCCATTTGCTTTTTGCTCAAATAGAACAATGATGTGCTTTTTTTAAACAAGGCCTAGTATAATGGTTTTACTATTGCAGACTATGGGTTCCTCAATCTGTTCGATTATTTGGAAGGAGGTAATTTCAATCGGACAGGATAATCAATCCACAGGTCTAGCCAACGTAAAGAGAACTTATACCGTAGCGGAAGTCATGGAAATTCTTGATGTGAGCCGGAAAATGGCATATGAGCTTTGCAACTCCGGCAGCTTCAAAACCGTTCGTGTCGGCAGAAGCATCAGAATTTCAAAGGTCTCTTTCGATGAGTGGTTGGACAAACAATCATAATATCAGGAGGAACATATGGAATCCTTAGTCTATAAACCAATCGGCTTTATCTCATTCTTGGGAGGTGGAGCCTGATGGCAAGCGTTATTCCAAGAAACGGCAAATACGCGGTTGTGTATTATGAGGGTGAAGACCGGCATCAGAAAATGAAATCGGGGCTTTCGTATACACAAGCAGAAAAACTGAAAGACCGCAAGACCGCCGAAGAAAAGAAATGGCGGGAGCAAAAAAAGAAAGACCGCCAAAACGCAAAACCCAAAGAGGACGGGACTGCCAACAGCAACGCCGGTGACAATCCAACGGAGGCAACCGTTACGGAGTTTTTGGAAGACTTCATTGTGAAGTACGGAACGAAGCATTGGGGCGACTCGTACTTTTCCAGCAGCAAATCCAAAATGAACAACTATGTGTACCCATACCTCGGTCATCACAGAATCGTCGATGTGACCACGAAGATGATTGACGATTACTATGATTTCCTGATTAAGAGGTGTGTGCCGGTCGCGAACAGGGGCAGTCAAAGGAAAAAGCGCGTAACCCCGGCAGCGGTGCATGAGATCCACAAGGTTCTCAGGACGGCTTTCAATCAGGCGAAGCGCTGGAAAAACATTCGCCAAAACCCTTTCCTTGACGCGGATGTCCCGGAGCATAAATCAAAGGAACGTCCGGCGTTCGCTCCCGGTGAGTTTGAGAAAATACTGGACTACACCAACGACGCGAGTGACTATGAGCGCTATACAATCCATGTCGCGCTGTGTATCCAGTATTACTGCACGACCCGCGGCGGTGAAGTCGGCGCGCTGCAATGGACGGACTATAATCCCAAAGAGAGAACCCTGCATATCTACAAAGCCCTTGATAGGGTGGACAAGAAGCATCTCGACCTGCCGAAGCTCAAAATCTACTACACGTTTCCGATTTTGAACCCGTACAACAAATCAGTAACGGTTTTGAAATCGCCTAAAACGGAGGCGACGGAGCGCTTCGCCAGACTGAACAACCTCATGGTGGAAAAGCTGAACCGTATGAAAGCAATGCAGGAAGAGATGGTTGACACTATCTTCGGAGACTATTACCAAGACAACCGGCTAATCATCTGTCAGCCAAACGGTCGCCCCATCATGCCGGAGCAGTTGAACAGAAAGTTCAAAGCCATCATCGTTGAAATGCGTGAGAACGGCCACGAATTTACCAGCGTTCCGGAAAATCTTTTAGACGAGGTCGTTTTCCACAGCGTCCGGGCAGCCAGCGCGACGAAAAAGATGCAGGTGTCAAACGGAAACATCAAAGCAGTCATGCGGGCAGGCGGTTGGGCGGAGCCGGATATGGTGATACGTTACTCCAAAGCCTATGAGGACGACCAGGTTGACATCGCAAATCAGATGGAGGACGATTATCTGAAGGCAGGGGACGCGAAACCACCAGCGGATACCGAGGAGCTGCTGCGTATCATTCAAAGCCACCCGGACTTGATAACCAAACTGTTGGCGGCCGTCAAATAGCCCGTTTTCCTTAGCTGAAATCTTCACGAAAAGCGAAAAAAACCTTAGCCGTCCCGATTTTCAGACTAAAAACGGCTTTCCCAAGGGACAAAAACCTTAGCTGATCCGAGAGGAAAGCAACAGAAAAATGCAACCCTACAATCACCGTCTGTAAGGTTGCATCGAAGCCGGAAACCATTGTCCTGACCGGGTTTGATGGCACGCCCGAAGGAATTCGAATCCCTGACCTGTCGCTTAGGAGGCGACCGCTCTATCCTGCTGAGCTACGGGCGCATATTCACTTTTGTGTACCGCTCTCAGTTCGCTTAGGAGGCGGTCGCTCTATCCCCTGAGCTACGAGGGCGTGTAAAAGGGCGGATTCTAATATCCCTGCATGAAATTGACCTGATTGGGCAGCGCGCGTTTTGCCTTATAGCGTTCCAGCATACTGAGGAAAAGCTCAAGCTTTCGGGTCTGTATATCGCCGCATACGCACGCGGCGTGCGGGGTGAGTATAACGTTGTCCAGCGCCCAGAGCGGGTGGTCACGCGGCAGCGGTTCCGGGTCGGTCACGTCCAAGGCCGCGCCGGCGATACGCCGCTGCGCCAGCGCTTCTGTGAGCGCGCCGGTATCCGCGAGCGCGCCGCGAGATACGTTGATGAAATACGCCGACGGCTTCATGCGGTCTAACAGCTCACGCGAAAACAGGCCCGTCGTGCGCGGCGTCGGAGGCAGACAGCATATGACGAAATCCGACCGGGCCACCACGTCGGAGGCGCCGCGCAGGTCATACAGCTCATCCACAAAGGGCGGCTTGTCTAACAAAGACCGGCGCACAGCCAATATCCTCGCGCCCATAGCCGACAGCTTTCGCGCGACATTCGAGCCTATATCGCCCAGCCCGAACACCGATATTACGCTGCCGTCAACCCATACGCTCCCAAAGTCGTCACGCCGCCATTCACGCGCGCCGCGCTGCTTGCAGTAAAGCGGGAAACAGCGCGCCAAGGCGAACACCATCGCCACCGTATGCTCGGCGATAATCGCCCCGTAAACGCCGCGCGAGTTTGTAAGGGTCACGCCCGGATTCGCGTATATGAGCGGGCTTGTGTAGGGCTCGATGCCTGAATTGGGCAGATGATGCCACGACAGAAAGGGCGCGTGCCGCAGCAGCTCGAGCGGCGGGCATCCAAAGATTATCTCGGCGTCCGCCGCCTGTGCCGCCGAGACCGCCGAAGCGGCGCAATATGTCAAGTCATATTCGGGCGCGGCCTCTTCGATGCGCATAAGCATGGCGGGCGTGAACTCAAACGTGCGGTCATGCAAAACGGTCAGCTTCATACCTTCTTAACTCGCGCGTAAATCAGCTTACCGTTATTCTCCTGCAAGTTTTTGCGGAAGTCCAGCTCAAAGCTGTCAAGAGCCTCGATCATAAGCGTCAGCTTCTTAAAGCCGTAGTTGCGCGAATCGAAATCGGGCTTCTTTTTTTGCAGCAGCCCGCCGACCTCCCCTAAATACGCCCAGCCTTCGTCGTCGGCCACGTCCTCGATGGTAGCGGCGATAAGGCTGATGATGGACTGCGGCACGACAAGCTTTTTGGCGGTCGCGCCGGGCTCGGGTACGGTGTCCGTGGCGTCTGCGGTATCCGCGGCGTCCGCGGTGTCCGCCGGCGCCTGTTCTTCGGGCGCCGCGGCGTCGCCCTGCGTCTGCTGGACGGCCTTTTGCCTGCCGGGACGGCGCGCCGGCTTTTTGGTCTCCTTGACCGTTTCCTTAATCAGGACTTCGAGGTAGATGAACTTATCACAAGCGACTATAAAGGGCTTGGGCGTCTTGCGCTCGCCCATGCCTATGACCTTGACTCCGGCCTCCCGCAGGCGCGTGGCCAGCCGCGTGAAGTCCGAATCGCTGGATACAAGGCAAAAGCCGTCCACGCGTCCTGAATACAGTATATCCATAGCGTCGATTATCATCGCGGAATCGGTGGAATTTTTGCCCGTGGTATAGCCGTATTGCTGAATGGGCGTTATCGCGTGCTCAAGCAGCACCTTTTTCCAGCCGCTTAATTCAGGGCCAGTCCAATCGCCGTATATACGCTTCAGTGTCGGCGTGCCGTGTACGGCGATTTCCGCCATGATGCCTTTTATAGAACGCTGAGGCGCGTTATCCGCGTCGATAAGAACCGCGTAGCGAAGCTCGCCCGTTCCCGCCATACCGTGACCATTCCCTTTCGCACTCGCTTTTGCTATATTATACACCCTGTGTCAAGACGCGTTTTACGGCCCCGGAAACACAGGGCCGTTTTTCATAGCGCGCCGCGAAAGCGGCATACTATGACCGGGGTTGAAATGTATGCGCTTTGTAATACTGCTGTTCGCGGCGGCGCTGTGCGCGCCGGCCGCCGCGGGCGCCGCGCCCGTGGAAGCGGGTGTTTCGGAATACAGGGAGCTGCTGCGCGGCATCGAGGACGAAAAACGCGGCGCGCGGGCATACCTTCGGGCCGAAAAGGACAGGGTGGAGGCCGCGCTCAGGGACTTTCGCGCGTATACGCGCGCCGAGAAGAACGGGCTGGCGGCCGACCTCCGCGCCGAACGGCGTGAAGCGTCCGAACGGCGCCGTTCTCTGCGCCGGGATATGTCCGGGTTTTTGCTTGAAACGCGCGCGCTCAAAGCGAGCCTTGAAGCCGAATACGAGTCCGAGCGGCTGTCGGCGCGCCGTGCCATGCGCCGCCTGTCGGGCGAGATAAGGGCCGCCGACAGGGCCGCGCGGCGCGCGGGCCCGCAAGCCGGCGGCGCGGCGCTGGAAGCGCAGGCTAAACGCTCTATCCTGAAGCGCGAACGCGACACGCTGAGCGACGGCGTTAAGCGGCTCGAAGCCGGACTGCGCGGCAGAAAGGCGGCGTTTGAGGCGGACGCCGAGGCGCAGCTTGAATGGTATTTCTCGGAGCTTGAGCGTCTGGACGGCGACTGGGAGGACTTGACGTCATGGGCCAAAAACGAGAGCGCGGCTTTAGACGCCGAGCTAAAGGCCCGTATCGGGGCGTCGCGCGCCGAAGCCGAACGGCTTGAACTCGAATACGCCCGCAAAATAGCCGAGCTTGACGCCCAAAAGGCCGAGCTTGAGGCCGCGATTAAGGAGCGGCAAACGCCGTCCCCCGACGCCGCCGATTACGGCTCAAACCCGCTCAGCGGGATGTATTCGACGCCGGCCATGCCGTAAAGCTCTAAAAATTCCTGCTCGGCATACGGCTCAACGGCGACA
>WRLW01000092.1 GCA_009777435.1 Oscillospiraceae bacterium
AGGAGGTGGCGGATATTATGGGCATATCGCAGTCGTATATATCACGGCTCGAAAAAAAGATTATCTCAAGGCTCAGGCGCGATATCTCACGGCTGATTTAGCGCCCGCCCCTTGTTCACGGCGCAAAAAACCGCCGGTTCCATTAAAGGAACCGGCCGTCTTTGGCAGTGTGCGGGAAGCTTAGCTCTCCGTGATGTCCCGAATCAATCGCAGCAGCAACACAGCACGATTATGATGATCAGGATAATCCAAATGCACCAGTTATCTTCAAACCCTCTGAAGCAACCCATTACCGTTCACCTCCAAATGGTACTGTACACCATAATATGGCGGAGGCGGCGGCAGGGTTCCTGAGAGCCTGGGCATTACCGCGAATAGGGTATTAGGAGAGCAGGCAGTATTTTACCACGTCGCACAGCTTTTGCGCTTCGCCGCCTATTCTGGCGCGAAGGAAAAGCGCGGTGAGCAGATGCGTGGCGCTCTCAAGGTCAAGCGACTCGACTGCTTTGCGCATTTGCGGCGTGATATTGATGGTGAACGATTCCGAGGACACGACCTGCGGTTTCTCGGCCGCAATGGGTTTCTCGGCCGCAACGGGCTTCGCCTTCGGGGCGGCCTTCGGGGCTTTGGGCGCTTTCGGGGCTTTGGCGGCCTTCGGAGCGGCCTTCGGGGCCTTGGGGGCCGCTTTTTTTGCTTTTACCTTGGGCTCTTTAGGAGCTTTGGGTGCTTTGGGTGCTTTGGGCGCGGCGGCGGCGCCGAACAGCTTTGCGTAACCGAGCGGCGTTAAGAAGTTCGCCAAAGCTTCATCGGTACATTCGCCCTTTTCGTCGCTGACCCCGGCCAGCCACTCAGGAGACACGTTGAACACCTGCGCCAGCGGCACAATGATCTTGGCCGACGCGTTTCCGGTGCGTTCGGCGCGGTAGAGGGAATTGCGGTTTTGACCGGAGAGATCGACGACGGCTTGCTTCTGAGCGCGCTTGGCCGGCTCGTAGACTTCCTTGATCCTGTCCTTGGTTTTAGCGGCGTCGCGGCTCACGTTGACTTGCTTGAGCTGCTTGATATCTGCGGCATTAAGCATGGTACACACCCTTTTCAATAATAATACAAAACCAAACGTTAAAGCGATTATATGCGCTCGCCCACATATTGTCAATAGTTTTGTATCATATTTTTGCGTGAAAATCGCGAACCGCGTAAATTCTTTTGTTATTCACTGCGGCTTTCGCGCAAGGTAAGCAGCTCGTGCAGGTGCAAATGCACCTGATTCTCAAGCTCGGCGTCGCCGATAACCGTGTTGCGGCCGGTGGCGTATTCGGCGTCAACCCACTCTCTTATCCTTACGACGCGCGGGTCGCGCTTGTCGATTTTGTCGGCGTCGGAGAGCGAATAATATGTGTTTATCCATGCCGCGATGCCGGCAAGACCCGAGGTGGAATCCACCACAACGATGGGCGGCCTGCCTAATATGTCGGTCGTATTGAAGATATTATATATCTCCTCGTCCTTCATCAGGCCGTCGGCGTGTATGCCGGCGCGCGTCGCGTTGAAGGCGCGTCCCACAAACGGCGTCCGCGGCGGTATCTCGTAGTTTAGGCTGTTTTCAAAATACTCGGCTATTTCCGTTATGACCTTTAGGTTCATGCCGCCGGTGTTGCCTTTGATCTGGCAATACTCTATTACCATCGCCTCCAGCGGCGTGTTGCCCGTACGCTCGCCTATGCCGAGCAGAGACGTGTTGACCGCGGCCGAGCCGTAAAGCCAAGCCGTCACGGCGTTGGGCACCGCGTTGTAGAAATCGTTGTGCCCGTGCCATTCGATCAGCTCGCTCGGCACGCCCGAATAGTTTGTCAGGCCGTACATGATTTGCTGTACGCTGCGCGGCAGCACGACGCCGGGGAGGGAAGTGCCTAACCCGAGCGTGTCGCAGGCCCGTATTTTGATAGGTATGCCCGACTCCTTGGAAAGCTCCATAAGCTTGGAGGCGAAGGGCAGCACGAAGCCGAAGAAATCCGCGCGCGTGATGTCCTCGAAGTGACAGCGCGGCCGCACGCCGGCTTCCAAGGCCGCGACGACCACCTTTAAGTAATTGGTGATGGCCTCGGAGCGCTTCCATTTCATCTTTTTGAATATGTGGTAGTCCGAGCATGAGACCAGTATGCCGGTTTCCTTTACGCCCATCTCCTTGACCAATTGGAAATCCTCGACGCGCGCGCGTATCCACGAGGTTATCTCGGGGAACTGATAGCCCTTTTCCTGACAGCGCCGGACGGCCTCGCGGTTTTTCTCGGAATACAGAAAAAATTCACACTGCCGTATGATGCCGGCGCCGTTGTCCAATTTATGCAGGAAATCGAACAGATGACACACTTCCTCGACGGAGTAGGGCGAACGCGCCTGCTGGCCGTCGCGGAAGGTGGTGTCGGTAATATATATCTGCTCAGGCAGATTCATGGGTACAATCCGGTGGTTGAAAATCAGGCGCGGTATCTCATTGTATGGGTACATATTACGAAACAGGTTCGGGTTTTCAAGCTCTGTGAAATGAAATCCGAATTCCAGCAGACCTGAGTTCCTGTTCAGGATAGGATCCATGAGCGTCGCCTCCTTAATATAGTTTGGCTATGGGTGTAACTATAGATTATATCTCTTGCGGGCCCAAAAAGCAAATCAAAAATTGTTAACAATCTTTTACCGCTAAATTTCCCATCGTCCGTTAAGAGGCGCGGTGAGAATAACGATATACGCTTTGGTGGAGTATGAGGCTCCGCCGCGCCGGCTTCGCGGGAGGACGAAGAACCCGGCGCCAACAATACCGCGGCAGGGAAAGGGCATGATGCCCGGAACGGAAGCGATTCCGTCATAGCCGCGCCGGAAACGGGCCGCGCCTTAAACAGGGCGCAAGCGTCCGTTGACACAAGGAGGTGTCTGAATGATTATTGAATCCTCTATTACGGCCCTGCACGGCCAAAGCGCATACTCAAGAACCCGAACGGTCGAGAGCAATCTGTCCGCCATGCGCACGCAGCTTGGCTCCTCGCTGCGCGTGATAGACCGGGACAAGGTTTTGGAAGCCAGAGCGGAGCAAGCGCGCCGCATGTTTGAGCAGGATCGTCTAACCCTGTCGGAGGAGGGCTTCCAAAAGACGTGGGACGCCGAACGGCCCAACGCCGTCACAGGCCCCACATGGAGCGGAGATTGGCTCGACGAGGCAAAGAGGCTCATCATAAAGTCGATTTTGGAGCAGCTTGACCGGATGCGCAACGGCGGCGACGCCGGAAGCCTTCGGGAAAATCTCCAGCGCAGACTGGATAAGCTGGACGAACGCTTTCAAGCGTGGACGCGTTCGCAGATCTATAATTCCGGCGCTGCCGGACAGAACCGCCACGGAGCGCGGCAGAGTCCACTGGGACAAAACGGCCCCGTGCGCACGGCCCGCGCGGCGTCATTTGGCGCGTTGGTCGCCATTCTAAGCTCAACCTCGACGCTCAGCATCGAGAACAGCATGAGCTTCAAGGCGGCGGCCAGCGTCAGGACGGCGGACGGCCGCGAGATAAATGTGGATCTCGAGCTGAACATGTCGCAGTCGTATTACGAGAAGAACGAGACCTATCTGACCGCCATGTTCTGCGATCCGCTGGTAATCAACTTCAACGCGGCGTCCGCGCGGCTTTCGTCCGAGAAGTTCGAGTTTGACCTGAACTGCGACGGCGAGCCGGATCAGATCTCAAAGCTGCTGGCCGGCAGCGGCTATCTGGCGGTTGACTGGGACGGCGGCGGCGAGGTCAGGGACGGCAGCCAGCTTTTCGGCACGCGCAACGGCGACGGATTCGCCGACCTCGCGCGATACGACGGCGACGGCAACGGCTGGATCGACGAGGCCGACGATATTTTCAGCAAGCTGCGCATCTGGATACACAACGACGACGGCTCCACCTCGCTGATAGGCTTGGGCGAAGCCGGTATAGGCGCTATTTTTCTGGGATACGCGAATACGGACTACGCTTTGGGTTCGCTGGTCAATCCCGACGGCATGATACGCAGTACCGGCATGTTCCTGTTTGAAAACGGCGGCGCGGGAACCGTACAGCACATTGATTTGGCTATATAGCCGCAACGCGAAGTAATAATCATATCGATTATTACATATAGTCATCAGGCATCGGCAGGCTCCTCCCCGCTCAGCGCGGCCGGCCGGCGCTTAGAATATCGGTAAAACCGAGCCGCCCCATGCCGCAATCGCGGCGGGGCGGCTCGGATATTGTTGCATTGGCCTTAAAAACGCGCTATACTGTGGGTGATTCTAAGCGGGAGGCGGTGACGGCGATGCGCCAGCAGTCGCTGTTTGGGGATCGGGAACGCGCGGCGCCGCTGGCCAGCCGCCTGCGGCCCGAAACAATTGAGGAATTCGCCGGCCAGCAGCACTTGCTGGGCGAGGGCATGGTGCTGAGACAGCTCATCGAGCGCGACCAGGTATGCTCAATGGTGTTTTGGGGGCCGCCCGGCGTCGGCAAAACCACGCTCGCGCGCATCATCGCGCACCGCACAAACGCGGAATTCATTGATTTCAGCGCCGTTACCAGCGGCATTAAGGAGATCCGCGAGGTCATGACGCGCGCCGAGCAGGGCCGCCTGCTCGGACAGCGCACCATCCTGTTCGTGGACGAGATACACCGTTTTAATAAGGCGCAGCAGGACGCTTTTCTGCCGTTTGTCGAGAAGGGCAGTATAATACTGATAGGCGCGACTACGGAAAACCCGTCGTTTGAGATAAACGCGGCGCTGCTGTCGCGCTGTAAAGTGTTTGTGCTTAACGCGCTGACGCCCGACGCGATGGTGTCGCTGCTGAAACGCGCGCTGGGGAGCGAACGCGGCTTCGGCGGCATACCTGTGGAAATAGAGGACGATATGCTTGAGCGGATCGCGGTGTTTTCAAACGGCGACGCGCGCGTCGCTTTGGGTACGCTTGAGATGGCAGTCCTCAACGGCGAGCGCGACGGCGTTAAAACGGTCGTCACCCCGCGCGTCATCGAGCAGTGCATGAGCCGCAAATCACTGCTGTACGACAAAAACGGCGAGGAGCATTACAATCTGATATCGGCGCTGCACAAGTCGATGCGCAACTCGGACGTTGACGCGTCGGTATACTGGCTGGCGCGTATGCTCGAATCGGGGGAGGATCCGATGTATATAGCGCGCCGCGTGACGCGCTTCGCCAGCGAGGACGTCGGCATGGCCGACAGCCGCGCTCTCGAGGTGTCGGTCGCGGCGTTTCAGGCGTGCCACTTAATCGGGATGCCCGAATGTGCCGTACATCTGACCCACGCCGTGACATACTGCGCGCTCGCGCCCAAATCTAACGCGCTCGACGCGGCGTATTTCGCGGCCCGGAGAGACGCGCTTGAGAGCCTTGCCGAGCCGGTGCCGCTGGTTATACGCAACGCCCCCACAAAGCTTATGCAAGACCTGCACTACGGCGAGGGCTATGAATACGCCCATGACACGGAGGAAAAAATGGGCGCGATGCAATGCCTGCCCGATTCGCTGGCCGGCCGCCGGTATTACCTGCCCACCGATCAGGGCAGCGAGGCGCGCGTGCGCGAATGGATAGCAAAGCTGAACGCGAAGCGGGAAAGACTGCTGTCGGAAGCCAAAGCCTCCGGCGCGGCGTCGAAAGACCGGCTAAAGCCCGAGCCGCCCGAATAGCTTTGCCAGATACATCGGCAAATCCGAGGGCAGCATACCCGTCTGCCCCAGTTCACGGGCGGCCAAGTCGGCGGCGGCGGCGTGCAGCCATACGCCGCACGCGGCGGCGATGGGCGGATCCATACCGCGCGCCGTCAGCGCCGCGACGATGCCGGCCAGCACGTCGCCGCTCCCTCCGCGCGCCAGACCGGGATTGCCGGCGGCGTTGTTTACATATAATCCGCCGCCGCCGCTCGCGGCGACCGCGGGGACATGGCCTTTCAAGACCACAACGCAATTATACTCACTCGCGAACGCCTTCGCGATATCCTGGTTTACATCACGCGCCGTCAAGCCGCATAAGCGGGCCATCTCGCCGGCGTGCGGCGTCAGCGTTACTTGGGCCTCCGCGTTTTTCAGGGCTTTCAGGCCGCGCGAGCGGGCGCCGGTATCGGCGCCGGAATCCAAGTGGCCCGCGATAACGTTCAGCGCGTCGGCGTCGAGTATCAGCGGACAGCGCGCGGTGCTTAGCAGTTCGATTATTACGGCGGCGGCCGAAGCCGTATTGCCCATGCCGCAGCCGGCCAGCATGGCGTCGGGCGCCGGCGTTTCGGACATCGGCGCAATCGACGCGAT
>WRLW01000093.1 GCA_009777435.1 Oscillospiraceae bacterium
TGTATAAGTCATACGGATCCGGCGATTTTGAGGAAATATAACGGCATCGCTTAATGAAAGGATGTGTGCGATGATATATTTAGACAGTGCCGCCACGACGCTGCAAAAGCCGCCTGAAGTATTGCGCGCCATGCGCACCGCGTTCAGCAGCTTCGGGGGCGCGGGCCGCGGCTCGCATCAGGCTTCCATGAACGCGGCCAACGCCATATACGATTTGCGCGAGACAGCGTGTGAAATGTTTGGGGCGTCGTCGCCGGAGCAGGTGATTCTGACCCACAACGCCACCCACGCGCTGAATATCGCCATAAAGGGCCTCGCGAAACCCGGCGGGCACGTATTGGTGTCGGGCTTTGAACACAACGCCGTTATGAGGCCGCTGAAAGCGCTCGAAAGTCAAAACATAAGATACACGGTGGTAAAGACCCCTTTGTTTGATCCCGAGGAGTCCCTGAAAAATTTCTGGAAGATGCTGAGCGGCGACGTTTCGCTTGTGATCTGCACACACGCCTCGAATGTGTTTGGGACGGTAATGCCGGTCGCCGAGCTGTCAAAAATGTGCCGCGACAGGGGCGTGCCCATGATCATAGACGCGTCGCAGACCGCCGGGATACTGCCCATAAATATGCCGGAGCTTCACGGCGCGGTACTGTGTATGCCGGGGCACAAGGCGCTTTACGGCCCGCAGGGCACCGGCCTTCTTATCCTGCCGAAGGGCATGAGCTTGCCGCCCCTTATAGAAGGCGGCACAGGCAGCAATTCATTGCAATTTGATATGCCGGAAGAGCTTCCTGACGCGCTTGAGGCGGGTACGCTGAACGCTTGGGGCGCGATAGGGCTTCTGGAGGGCATGAGATTTGCGCGCGCCCGCCAAAAGGAAATAGGACTTCATGAGCGCGCTCTTATGACCGAATTGCTCGGCTTATTAGCGGGTATACGCACGGTAAAGTGCTACAGTCACCCGAAGCATCAAATCGGCGTATTGTCTATGACGTTTGGCGGAATCGACGTCGAGCAGGCCGCTTCCGGCCTTGCCGACGCTGAAATCGCGGTGCGCGCCGGCCTGCAATGCGCCGCGCTGGCGCATATGACGGCGGGCACATACCCGGCGGGCACTCTGAGGGTCAGCTTGTCGGCATTCTCGACCACGGGCGAGATAAGAACTTTCGTTCGCCGGCTAAAGGAAATTTTAAGCAAAATGTGATGCCGGCAGCCTTGCGGCCCCGCCCGCCGGCGGGGCTTGTCTCTTTGCGCGGGGCGCGCGTAAAAAAGTTACATTGCCAACCGCAAAGAATTATGGTAAAATAAAAAACACTTAAGCGGGGTGTGGGAATTTTGGAAGCTATTGTAAATATCTTGCAGAACTGGTGGAAATATATTTCGATGGCCACTCCGCGCGACGCCGCCGATATATTGATAATGGCCTTTTTCTTCTATCAGCTCATAAAGCTTATAAGCAGGACTAACGCCGGCAGGGTTCTTCGGGGCATCGTGCTGGTGATGGCCGGTTTTTTGCTGGCTCAGTATTTCCAGCTTACAATGGTCAATTATCTGCTATCCAACCTGCTTCAAGTCGGTCTGCTGGCGCTTGTGGTAGTCTTTCAGCCTGAGCTGCGTAAAATTTTGGAGCAGGTCGGCACGTCGAATATAAAAAATATAGTCGCGCGCGATATGCTGAACACATGGGACAACGCTATATTACAGACCGTCGAGGCGTGCAAGGTGCTGGCGTGGTCGCGCGAGGGCGCCCTCATAGTATTTGAGCGCCGCGTCAAGTTAGACGACTATATCAAGACGGGTACGCTGGTGAACGCGGACATAACCGCCGAGCTGCTGCGCAACATTTTCTATCCCAAGGCGCCGCTGCATGACGGCGCGGCGGTCATACAGGGGGCGCGCTTGGTAGGCGCGGGCTGTATGCTGCCGCTGACCAACAACCAGAACCTAAGCCGCGACCTTGGCATGAGGCACCGCGCGGGCGTTGGTATGAGCGAGAATTCCGACGCCGTGGTCATCATCGTTTCCGAGGAGACAGGCTCTATATCGGTTTCGGTCGATGGCGTCCTAAAGCGTCATTTGGCGGCCGAAACGCTCGAACAGCTTTTGCGAAACGAATTGATACCCGGCGGCGAAGCAAACACGAGCGGGCCGCTGGCGCGCGTTCAGGCCTTTTTAAGAGGTGACCGTAATGAAAATTAGCGCTTATAAAATCATTTTAATGATTCTGTCGGTCATCCTTTCGTCTGTAGTATGGCTGTATGTCATGTTTGTTATGGACGTTGACGGGCGCGCGACGGTTAGGGAGATTAAGGTCAATCTGGAAGGTCAGGAAACGCTGGCCTCGCGCGGGCTGTCGGTGATATATTGCAGGCCGGAAATCACTCTGACCTTCATCGGGCGCAGAACAGACCTTGTTAAGCTGGACAAAAACACGGTCAGCGTTTCGCTTGACGTCAGCGACGTCATATCCCCAAACAGATACGCGCGCTCCCACACGGAAATAAATTACCCGGAGGGCTTTAACGCAAGCTCGGTCGCTATAGAGTACACGCCCGCCGCGTCACAGATTGATTTTCTGGTGGATAAGACGGATACAAAGGTTGTGCCGGTAAGGATCAATTCAAATATAAACGTTATCGAGGGATACACATATGACCCGCCGATAGCCGACCCGTCGGCAATACGCGTAAACGGGCCCGAGACCATCCTCGACAGTATCAGCTACGCCGAGATTTGGCTGGATGAGCGCGATATAGACAGGACTGTCGAGCGCCAGATGAGATACACGCTTATGGACGCCGACGGCGAAAAAATTGAGGTTGACAGCCGCATAACGCTCGACTGCCTGCCGCAGGAGATAAATGTGACGGTGCCCGTCCACAAGACCAAGACGGTTATGCTTGACGTTGAGATAAGGGACGGCGGCGGCGTGTCCGCGGACGACGTGTCTTACAGAATCGAGCCGGAGAGCATCGTCATCAAGGGCGACGCCGCGGTGCTGGAAGGAATCAACTCGCTTTTGCTGAGGACGATAGAGCTTTCGAGGGTGATGGGCAGCCGGTCGTTCGACGTCATAATCCCGCTTCCAAACGACTGCGAGAACCTGAGCGGCGAGAATGTGGCTACAGTCTATGTCGAGATAACCGGCGTGCAGGCGCGCGCGCTGAATGTTACGAATATCGATTATATCAACGCGGAGATTCCTGAAGGACATGACATCAATTTTGTCACGAAGTCCATGACCGTATCGGTAAGAGGGCCGGAGTCGCTGGTCGAGGCCGTGGAGCCGTATAACGTGCGGGTGGTGGCGGATTTGGCGGGGCTGACCTTGGCGCCGGGCCAGATGACTGTGCCTGCCGCGGTCTATATAGACGGTTTTGGAAACCGCGTGGGCGCGGTCAACGACAACCGTGATTATAGCGTCACCCTTGAAATAGCGCCTATTCGTGACGACGAAAACGGCGAACCCGACGACGAGCCATGACCGGGCGCGGCACTGTGACGCGCGTGCTTCAGGACGGGCTTGTGGAGATAACAATGAAGCGGCGTTCCGCCTGCGCGTCGGATTGCCGGGATTGCGCGGGCTGCGGCGGCCGGTGGATAACGGCGGTTGCGCTTAACAAGGCGGGCGCCTCCGAGGGAGACTCCGTGACGGTCGAAAGCCGCTCCGGCTCGGTAATCGGGCTGGCCGCGCTGACGTATCTCATGCCGGCGGTAATGCTGGTCGCCGGCTTCGTGCTGGGCGGCGCGCCCGCGGAGGCTTTTGATATGCCGGGCTTGCAGGTGCTGGCCGGCCTGCTGGCGGCCGGTATGGGAATATTGCTGATGCTGCCGGTAAATAAGCTTCTGAAACGCAGGATGATGTTAACTGTGGTGGCCATATCCGGCGCTCATCATTTGTAATTTGACATTCCATCCCATAGCATGTATAATTTACATATTGGGGGTACGCCGATGCTAAAGAGCATGACCGGATACGGCCGGTGCGCGGTGAGCGCGTGCGGCTGTGATTTTACGGCGGAAATACGCTCCGTTAACCATCGTTATTTGGATTGTTCGGTGCGCGTACCGCGCCTTTTTGTGTTTTTGGAGGACGCGGTTAAAAGCTGTGTCTCAAACAGGCTGTCGCGCGGCAAGGTCGATGTGTTTCTGAGCGTGGACTCAAACGGCGCGGACAATGTTGGCATAACGCTCAACAAGCCGGTCGTATCGGCCTATCTCGACGCCATGCGCGAGCTTAAAAGCGGATACGGCTTGGACGGCGAGCCGACAGTTCAGTTTATATCAAGGATGCCGGATGTTTTCATAATCAAAAAAGAGGAGCCTGACGCCGAGGCAGTCACGGCGGCTGTCACAAAAGCGGTCAGCACCGCGTTAGACGGGCTTGAGGCTATGAGGATAGCCGAGGGCGAGCGCCTGTGCGGCTCGATATTGTCGCAAATGGACGTAATAGGGCAGTTGACGGCGAGTATAGAACGGCGTTCGGCCGAAACTCTGCCGGAGTACCGGGCTAAGCTTGAGACCCGTATGCGCGAGGTGCTGGAAGGCTCCGATATCGAGGAATCGCGCCTGTTGTCGGAAGCGGCGCTGTTTGCCGACAAGACGGCTGTGAACGAGGAAATCGTGCGCCTGCGCAGTCACCTGACACAGCTTGCCGCCCTTATGCGCTCCAACGGCGCGCAGGGCCGCAAGGCGGACTTCCTGATTCAGGAGCTTCACCGCGAGGCGAACACCATAGGCTCGAAGGGCGGGGACGCCGAGCTGGCGCATATGGTGGTAGACCTAAAGGCCGAGATAGAGAAGATAAGAGAGCAGGTACAGAATTTAGAATAATACCGGGGGGCGTCTCCATGTCGGGTATTCTTTTGGTGGTATCGGGGCCTTCGGGCGTCGGTAAAAGCACAATAATTGAGCATGTAATACACGGGGACGCCGTTGGGCGCCTATGCCGCTTTTCTATTTCGATGACCACACGAGCGCCGCGCGCCGGCGAGATCGACGGCGAACACTATTTTTTTGTTGATGAAAAAGCGTTTCTGCGTGACGCGGAACACGGTATGCTGCTGGAATACGCGAGGTACAACGACCATTACTACGGCACGCCCGCCGAACCGGTCTTACGCAGCATCAATAATGGCGAATGTGTGATTCTTGACATAGAAACGCAGGGCATGTTTCAAGTGATCGGGAGGATGCCGGAGGCCGTCACGGTCTTTGTCGCGCCTCCAAGCGACGCCGTACTTGAGAAGCGGCTGCGCGGCCGGGGCACCGAGGATGAGGAGCGCATCATGAAACGCCTTGAGGCGGCGCGTCTGGAGCATGAGCATATAAGCAAGTACCAGTACATTATCATCAACGATATCTCCGATAAGGCCGCGCATGACCTCGCGGCGATCATAAGGGCGGAATGCCTTAAAACATACAGGACTATTTTCAAGGAAGTGAGAAAACAATGATCAGTATGCTCGAACCGTCTGTAACCACATTGATGGAGCATGTGCCCAGCCGCTTTATGCTTGTAAACGTGGCGGCGCAGAGGGCCCGCAGTATCGCGGAGCAGGCGGAGATGAGACAGCTTCCGCTGCAAGCCAAAGCAATATCGCTGGCCATACGCGAGCTGGCCGACGGCAAACTAAGGGCGTATCCGTATTACGGTGATTGACGACGCGCGAGTCGTCAGTGTTGCCGTGGACACCACGGTATACGCCGTCGATAAGCCCTATGATTACCGAGCCTCCATGCCTGTCGCGCCCGGGCAAAGGGTGCTTGTGCCTTTTGGACGCGGTAACCGTATGGTCGAGGCAATGGTGCTTGCGGTGTCGGAGCGTTCGGAAAAGAGGCCCTTGAAGCCGGTGGCGCGGATATTGGATGAGCTGCCGGTGGTTGACGGGTACGGCTTAAAGCTGGCGCTATGGATGAACGACCGGTTCTACTGCACGGTATACGAGGCGTTGCGGGCAATGCTGCCGGCCGGCTTGTGGTATCGCCGCACCGAAACCGTATCGCTGGCCCAGCCGTTCGCGCCGGACGCGTCATGGCCCCTTGTGGAGCATGATCAGGAGCTTACGCGCGGCCTTGAGCTGCTCGTGCAGTCGGGGAACGGTTTGCCGATAGACGAATGGCAGTCGGTTATGGGCGCGAAATGGCAGCCGGTACTCCAAGCGCTGGGGGCGCTGGGGCTTGCGCGGGCCGCGGCCGAAGCCAAAAAG
>WRLW01000094.1 GCA_009777435.1 Oscillospiraceae bacterium
TTCACGCGGCGTTGCTGGGTCAGGGTTGCCACCATTGCCCAATATTCCCCACTGCTGCCTCCCGTAGGAGTCTGGGCCGTGTCTCAGTCCCAATGTGGCCGTTCAACCTCTCAGTCCGGCTACTGATCGTCGCCTTGGTGGGCCATTACCCCGCCAACAAGCTAATCAGACGCGAGCTCATCCTCAAGCGATATTTCTTTCATACAGAGACCATGCGATCCCCGTACTTTATGCGGTATTAGCACCCGTTTCCGGATGTTATTCCCCACTCGAGGGCAGATTGCTCACGCGTTACTCACCCGTCCGCCACTATCCTTCACAAAGCACTCTATGCTTTGCTTCGTAAATTATGAATCTTGAATCTTGAGTTTTGAATTATCCATACGTCCCTGACGTTCTCGTCTTTAATTCATAACTCACAACTCATAATTTCGCAAAGTACACAGTGCTTTGCGAAGAACCGTTCGACTTGCATGTGTTAGGCACGCCGCCAGCGTTCGTCCTGAGCCAGGATCAAACTCTCTATAAAAACTTCTCCGCGCCCTCAGGCTCGGCTTTGTCCTTAATGAAAGCTCGTTTCCAAGCTTAACTCTTTGTTTTGACTTACGACGCTCCTTTCCCCCGCTTTACAGAGTCCTCAGACCCCATTCCGCGGTTTCTCGAAACGTCTCGTCCGCTGGTGTTTTTTGTCACGTTGTTTAATTTACAAGGTGCTCTCACGTCCCGCCTCCGGCGCCGCTCGCAGGCGGCCCCTCCTTGGGACGCCCCGTCAGTATATCAAACCTCCCCACCTTTGTCAAGCGCTTTTTTTACCCCTTTCTTTATTTTTTTTATTAACGCTGAAAAGACCCCCAAATGGGGGCCCTTACCCTTGCCCTTACTGCGCTTTTTTTACCGCGGCCGCGCCCGAGGCGTCTACGGTGCGCATACACGACGCTATCAGCTCGTCGGTGGACGCGCCGTTATACGGCGTGACGCCTATGCGCATATCCATCTCAAAATCAAAGCACGCGGCCACGTCGTGGCGCACGGTTCTCAAAATGCGCCGCGCGGCTTGCAGAGCCGTTCGCTTGTCGGTCTCGGCCATCAGCAGGCCGTACCGGTCGTCGCCGAGCCAGGCGGCGTGGTCGATCTCGCGTATATTCTTTTTGATGATATAGCCGACGTATTTAATAATGTGGTCGCGGTGCCCCTCGTCGCTTATGCGGTCGGGCAGCGATATATAGAACACGGCCACCGAAAACGGCCTGTCGTAGCGGCGGTAACGGTAGGCTTCTCTGGACACATACGTCTCAAACGCCTTCCTGTTCGGCAGTCCGAGCCTCAGCTCATGATGCTCGCGGTACTGCTCCCACTGCGTGAGCAAAACGGCCTCCTCCTTGGTGGAGGCCATTGTCTTGAACTGCACCAGCAGCGGCGTCAGGTCGCGGTAGCCCAAATAGACGTGCCACACGCCGTTTTCACACACCGCGAACTTGGTGAACGAATACTCGCTGAGCTTGCCTGTGCGCATGTCCTTTTCGGCCACGCTCACCTTAAACTCCTCCGCGCGGTATCTCCTTTCGGGGTCGATTCTAAGGTCGTCGTGCCGCTTGAACAGCTCGGCCTTAAACGTGCCTATACGGTATATGGCCGCCACCGACTCCTGCCACTCCACATAGCTGCCGTATGAGAAGCGCTGCTTGTCTATATCGGAAATAAGCCCGAACGCGGAACGGAAATCGCGCTCGGAAATATTATTGAAGTAGTTTTTAATGACGGCGCTGGCCTCCGGGGTGCCTTCGTCCTTGGGCGGCTGCTTGACGGCCGGCTCGCGGTTGACGTATACCACGCGCTCGCGCACCTCGGTATGCGCGCCGGCGTTTTGGACGTGCCCCGCGGGGCGGCGTCCCAGACGGCGCATCCACTCGCCGTGGAACGCGCGCCGGCTCGGCGCGTCGGACAGCGTTTCATAGGCCAGATTGATGGCCTTTATCCTCTCCGGCGCCTGCGGCGACGGGTTGACGTCGGGATGATATTTTTTACACAGGCGGCGGTACGCGCTCTGGATAACCTCGATCTCGGCGTCGGGGTGAACCTGAAGCGTGCTGTAGTGGTCTTGCCAAAGCTCCATTTGAAAGCCGTCCTTTCGCGGCCGCCGGCCGCGCGGATTTTGACGATTTATGTTAAACGCCGACCGCGAGCGACTGTAGTTCGCCGCAGGACAAGCTACATTATATTGTAGAGCCGTCACCGTATTATGTCAAGTATTTTATGTCGGGAGATTTCGACCGGTTTTTCAGAAATATTTAAGATTGCCGAAATTCATATTGCATTCCATAAAAACCTGTGTTATACTTTCTTGGCGTCGTGTTCCACAGCGGCGTCTCGGAAAGGAATGGTCGTCTCATGTTTGATATATCTATGGGCAAGGCAATACTGTCGATAGTGCAGGTCGTGCTGTCGGTCGGGCTTATCCTCATCGTGCTGTTTCAGTCGGGCAAGCGCTCCGGGCTGTCGGGCGCGATAGCGGGCGCGGCCGATACGTTCCTGAGCAAGAATCAGGCGCGCACGCTGGACGCGCGGCTCGCGCGCATAACCAAATGGGTGGCCATCCTGTTCATAACGCTCACGCTGGTCATGCTGCTGATAAGATAACCAAGAAAACCGAGGGGCGCGCGGCGGCGCGCCCTTTTTTCGCGCGCGCTGATTCTCGTATTTGCTTTTCACCGGCGCTTTGTGATAAACTTTTGGACAGTAAAGCGGGCCGCCGCGAGGCGGTTTATCCGAAAAGAGGGGATACCATGCCGGTCAGAAGCCATCGTCTGCCCGCGGCGGCAGTCCTTTTAGCCATGCTTTCGCTGGTGCTGCTGCTGTATGGCTTGGGCGGCGCCGTGCCGAGCGTCCCGGTCGGCGCCCCAAACGGAACGGCGGATCTGACGGGCTTTGATTTCTCATCCTCGGTCGCGCATATAGCGGACGCGGATTTCTACGCGGGCAGGCTCCTTTCGCCGTCCGAGATAGAGGACGCCGCGCCCGACGGCGGCTTTGACAAAACGGCGCGGTATTATACGATAAGGCTGCGGTTCCTTGTGCCGGACGGCGAGTACATGATCTTCGGCCTTAGCCCGGAATACGCGTCCGAAATATATATAAACGGAATACTGGCCGAGACCTTCGGGCGCATCGACCCAAGCGATGAAAAAAACAATGTCTACCGGGTCGCGCCGTTCAGCGCCGCCGCGCGGCCGGCCGGCGGCGTTATCGAGCTGTCCGCGCGGAGCGCCGGCATTATCCGTGACGACGTTTCCTATAGGGGCTTTTTTATAGGCTCGTATAACACCGCGAATTACCGGCGGCTGTGCGACACGGTATACCACCTGATTCCGGTCGTCGTGGCGGGCATGTGCGCGCTGTTTTATTTCGGCTACTTTATATTCGCCCCGAGCGTTAAGGCCAACCTGTGGTTCGCGCTCATTTCGCTGACCACCGGCTTTTTGCTGTTCGGCAGCGAGGGGTTTTCACACGCCCTGCTGCCCAATCTGGGCTACCGCCTTGAATTCCGCGCGGCGAATATCTCACTGCTGATGATATGCGTGCTGTATTCGCTGTTCGCGCGGTCGCTTTACGGCATACCGAAGGCGGCCGCCGCCGCCGTCTGCGCCGGCGGCGGCCTGCTCTCCGTCCTGATTCTGTGCCTTCCCGTCAGGATCGCCGCGCGGTATCTGGTTATACACGTCTGCTTTATATTCGCGGTCATGGCCGTATGCACGGTTTTGATACTAAGGGCCGGCCGCTTCAATACCGAACAGGCCATATCCTTCTGCGGGCAGGCCGCCTTTATGGCCTGCGGCATATTTGACCTGCTCGGCTCGGCGGGCGTGATAAGGTATTACGAGCTGACCACCATAGGCATATTGATATTTATATTCGCGCAGATGACGGCGCTGTATTTGGTCAACGGCCGCGCCGTCCAAAACGAGCGGCGGCTGGAGGCCGAGAACAGGGCGCTGGAAAAGCTGAACAGCATGAAAACCGAGCTGCTGGGCAACATAGCGCACGAGCTGAAAACGCCCGTAACCGTCATATCAAACGTTTCGCAGCTCGCCGCGCGCCATACCGGCGACGGCTATGTGCGCGAAAAAATGAACACCGCCATCTCGGAAATCGGGCGCATGAAGCTAAAGCTGAGACAGCTCATGGAGCTGGCGAGGGTCGAGGACGCGGAGATAAGATGGGATATCCGGCCGGTCGATATCGGCGCGGTCATAGCGGATACGGCCCGGGAGTATTTTCAGACGATAGACGAAAACGGCAACACGCTGTCGGTCGAGCTGCCCGAAGAGCTGCCCGGCGTCATGGCCGACCCGGCGCACATACCCGGCGTTTTGATTAACCTGCTCGACAACGCGGCGCGTTTTACGCGTGACGGCGTGATAACCGTCAGGGCGGCGCGCGACGGGGATTTCGTTAAGGTCTCGGTGGAGGATACGGGCTGCGGGATACCCGCCGGACAGGAGGAGCGCATCTTCGACCGCTTTTACACAGGCGAAAAATCGGCCGGCACGGGGCTTGGCCTGCATATCTGCAAAAAGGTCGTCGAGGCGCACGGCGGCTCCATCCGCGCCCAAAGCGCGCCGGGGCGGGGCGCGGCCGTCAGCTTTACACTGCCGCTATGCGAGGAGGATTTCTGATGAATACTGTGCTGCTGATCGAGGACAACTTAAATATCCTCGGCACAAACAAGGAATTTTTAGAAGCCGAGGGCTATACGGTACACGCCGCCGCGACCCTTGAGGAGGGCGGGCGCATACTGGAGGGCGGGCAAATAGACCTGCTCATTCTCGACGTTATGCTGCCCGACGGGTCGGGCATCGATTTCTGCGCCCGATTACGCGAACGGTCTGATATCCCCGTGCTGTACCTGACATGCCTTGAGGAGGAGGACGCGCTTATCTCCGGCCTGAAGGCCGGCGGCGACGATTACATGACCAAGCCCTACAGCCTCGCCGTTCTGTCGGCCAGAGCGGAGGCCCTGCTCCGCAGGGCGCGGGAGAGGCCGAGCTTTACCGCCGGGCCGCTCTCGGTGGATATCGTCAGGCGTAAAATGTCCCTCGGCGGCGTATCCATGCCGCTCAAGCCTAAGGAGTTTGACCTGCTGCTCGTGTTCGTTCGCGCGATGGGTAAAAGGTTCACGGCCGAGGAGCTATACGCTCTGGCGTGGTCGGAGGAGGCCGTCGATGTGCGCACAGTGGCCGTACATATCTCGTCGCTGCGCAAAAAGATAGACGGCTCCCCATTTTATATCCTGACCGAGCGCCGGAAATATTACAGCCTGCATATGGACGAATCCTAAATTAAAAATTGTTGATTGAACCGTATAGGCCCCCTGTATATGGTATAATAGAAATTATTGATGGGGATATAGCGGCAATGAATCATATTTGTTGAGTGTTAATTTATTAGCTGTAGTGGGTGAGGCTTTGCAAAATGAATTGCCGGTAAGGAAAAATATTAGATTGCAGGAACATGATTATTCAAGCGCCGGTTATTATTTTATAACGATATGCGTTAAAGACGGACATGAGATGTTGAGCAGCATTGATGTAGGGGCGCGCATTGCGCGTCCGTCAGACATCGGTATGGCAGTGGAATCTTCCATACAAAAAATCAGTGAAAAGTACGAATCTGTCCGATTAGACAAATATGTTATCATGCCTAATCATATACATATGATTTTAGCGTTATCGCCAACTAACGGAGACGGACGCGCAATGCGCGCCCCTACAATATCTACAATTATCAATCAGTTCAAAGGGTATGTAACAAAACAAATCGGATTCTCCGTGTGGCAAAAATTATTTCACGACCACATCATTCGCGACGAAGCCGAATATAAACGCATATGGCAATATATCGACGAAAACCCCGCAAAATGGACAGAGGACAAATATTACACAAACGACACTCTTTCATCAAGATGCCCTGAGGCTGAAAATGCTTGAAAATGACCCAAACTGCGATGTGCTACCACAGAATAGAAAATATATCCCTGTCAGGCAGTGTATAATCAGGGCAAGAGCATTTACTGATAGTCACGGACGGCCAATGGCCGCCCCTACGACCTCCATATGATGGTTTTCCTGTGTAGGGGCGCGCATTGCGCGTCCGCAGATTGCATAAACAGACGCTATTGTTTTGCATTATTAGCAAATGCTCTTGT
>WRLW01000095.1 GCA_009777435.1 Oscillospiraceae bacterium
ACTTGATATACGGGCCTGCCTGCCCGCCTATGTCCGGGCCTTCGTCGTATTGAAGGCCCGCGTCTCGTAAAATACGGATAATCGATTCGGCAGCGCCCTCGACAAAGCGCTCCTGATCCGTGTCCTCGATGCGCAAAAGGAACCGGCCGCCGTTCTGCTTGGCCAGCAGATATGCGTAAAGCGCCGTACGCAAGCCGCCAACGTGCATGTAGCCGGTCGGGCTTGGGGCAAACCGGGTACGCACACCGCCGCGCGGTATTGCGGCCTCACGCTCCGCGAAATAATCCATGTTCAACACCCCCGCGATTACGCCTATTGTACAGAATCGCTCCTGAGTTGTCAAATGAACGGTTTTCGACCTGCGGGAATATACTGTCATAAAACACGCGAAGGGAAGATGTTTTATGCCGGTCATAGCGGTTTTTGCCGGGCACGGCGGCTCGGATTACGGAGCGGCAGGCAACGGCTTTATTGAGAAAAACCTTAATCTGGCGCTGAGCAACGAAACCACAAGGATACTGCGCGGCAGAGGGTACAGCGTGATAAACAACCGTGTGACCGACGTTAACCGCAGCATAACGCAGGACGCCGCGCTGGCCAACAGCTCCAACGCCGACGCCGTTGTGGAAATACATATGAACAGCAACGCCGGGACGCCCGGCACCGGCACGGAGACGTTTTACAGCATAAGGGACAGGGGGCCGGGACGCGCGCTGGCCACCGCGATCACGCGCAATATCGCGGCGCTGGGCTTCGTCAACCGTGGGGCGCGTACAAGAATCAATTACGCGGGCGAGGACGCGCTGGGCATTATACGCCTGACCAACGCGCCCGCCGTATTGGTCGAGGCGGCGTTTATCAACAATCCCGGCGACATGGCAAGATTTGACGTGGGCGCCATATCTAAAGCCATAGCCGACGCCGTAACGGAAGTGTTCCCCATAAGCGCGCCGCCGGTTGGGGGCGACCCTATAGTCCGGCAGATACAGGCGACGCTCAACCAGCGTTACAACGCCGGTCTGACCATAACGGGCATAGTAGGCCCGCTCACCCGCAGGGCGATGGTGAGGGGCCTCCAGACGGAGCTTAACAGGCAATTCGGACGCAACCTGGCCGTGGACGGCATCTTCGGCCCGCTGACAAGGGCCGCGACGGTCAACGTCAGGCGCGGCGCTCGCGGAAATATCACATATCTTATACAGGCGGCGCTGTACGGCCGCGGATATACGCGAGTCATACCCGACGGCGTATTCGGCCCCATCACCGAGCAGGCCGTACGGGCGTTCCAAATCGACCATAGGCTCGCGCTGACCGGCGTGGCCGGCCCGAATACGCAGTTTGCGCTGTTCAGGCAGTGAGACGCTCGTCTCAGGCCCGCGCTTCAGGCTGATAAAAACTTTCGCAAAACGCTCAGCACTTCGTCAAAATCCAGCGGCTTGCCAATATGGGCGTTCATACCCGACCTTATGCTCTCCTCGATGCTCTCGCTAAACATATTGGCGGACAAAGCTATAATAGGTATTCCTTTGGAGTTAACCGTATCCAGAGCGCGAATACGGCGCGTGGCCTCGTATCCGTCCATCTCCGGCATTTGTATGTCCATAAAAATCAAGTCGTAACATTCGCAGTTATTAGCAAATTTCTCAACCGCTTCGACGCCGTTTTCCGCGCAGTCGATTTCCAAAAACGTCGGTTCAAGCAGCGAGATAACAATCTCCTTGTTTATCTCGTTGTCCTCTACAAGTAAAACGCGATAACCTTTGAAGCAGTCCATAGCTTCGGCTTCCCGCGCTTCTGCGCATAAACCGCCCGCGGGCGACGCGGCGCTATCGGTTGAGGGGGCCTTTCCTTTCGCTGGTATGGTGAAAGAGAAAACCGAGCCTTTGCCGATTTCGGAAACAAGCCAAACCCTGCCTCCCATCATTTCAACAATACGCTTTGAAATAGCCAGCCCAAGCCCCGTTCCTCCGAATTTCCGCGTCGTATCGGTTTCGGCCTGCTCAAAAGAATTGAACAAACGGGCTTGCTGTTCTTTGGTGATGCCTATGCCCGTGTCGCATATATCAAACTGGATCACATAAGCATTATTCTCTGTTTTCACCAAGCTTGCCTTAAGGGTTATAGCCCCGTTTTCCGGCGTGAATTTTACGGCATTTCCCAAAATATTTATTATTACCTGCATCAGCCGTTTGTCGTCGCATATCAATACGTCGGGTATATTATTATCATACTCGACTGAAAACCTTTGATTCTTTTCGGCAATACGCAGGCTAAGGACATTGGCCGCGTTTTGAAGCGTTTTTTCAAGGTTACACTCGGCCGGCGCAAGCTCCATCTTGTTTGCCTCTATTTTTGATATATCCAATATATCGTTGACAATATTAAGAAGGCTGACCGAGGCGGCCTTTACATTGCCTATCGCATAGTTTTTCCTCTCCATGTCGGTTGACGACTCCGCGATTGTGGTCATGCCGATTATGGCGTTGATCGGAGTGCGTATTTCATGGCTCATGTTGGCCAGAAAGCTGCTTTTGGCGCGGCTTGCCGCCATCGCGTTTCTAAAAGCGTTCAGCAGTATCATAGATATGGAAAAACACAATACGCCGATAATAATCACCTGTATCAGCAAAGTGTTTGATTCCACTTCCAGATCATGTATCGGGATACCGAGAAAGACAATGGCAAAGGTTTCGTTATCCGCGTTCATCAGCGGTTTGTAGTAGGCTTCGTATGATAATCCAAACAGCTCCACCTTGCCGGAGTATTCGCGCTGATCCTCGATAAGGGTTTGGGCTATATGCGAATCAAGCACTGTGCCTTTGGCGCGCTGGCCGTCTATCATAAGCGTGGTCGCTATTCTCGTATCTCCTAAGAAAACCGTTACCTCCGCGTTGAGAAGGTGCTTTAAGTTATCGACGGTATCGTCTATATCAAATCTCACGCCCGCTGAAATAACACCTATAATATTACCGTCCGCGTCATATACGGGCGCGCCCGTGCAGACGGACACCTTTACAAAAATGCCCTGCTCATAATATGACGACGACCTTCCCTCCAAAGCGTCCTTTATGCTTCGCTGATTGACGACCGAATCGCCGTAGTTGCCCGGCTCATGCGTCCTTGCCAGCACTAAGCCTTCGGAGTCGGTTATGATATAGTAGTTAACGTTAAATAATTCGTGTGTGGGGGAAAAAAGCCGCAATATTTCATCTCTGTCCCGCTCCGCGATGACTTTTATAGCTTCCGGGTTATTTGACATCGCGAGAGCGGCCGTTCTGGAATGTTCTCTGTTGCTGTCAAGATTAAAATTCAGGGCGTTGATATTCGCGTCAAGCTTTTCATTGATAAGCAGCCTGCTGAAAGCTAAAAATCGTATTGACATAAAAATATTCAATACGACAATAAGAATCACTATGCACAGAAAAAACGGAAAAATAAGTTTAGCGTTGCGGTTTTTACTAAACACGGGCTTTATCCTCCCCTCTTGATTATTGGAAAAAGCTGTAAGGCGGCGAACAAAAAAACCTCGGATTTAACCATACCATATCTTGAATAATTTATCAACTGTCAGAAGCTTGGGGCCGACGCTATTATTGGAGCGCGCTACGCAAGCGCCTCAATTATGCAGAACGCGGCGGAAATACTGGCATACGGAACCGCCGTCAAGTGGAATGTGTGACCTTTTTTATCACACCAGCTGCGATTCAACCCAAAAATCCTCCGACATGCTTAAAAAAGCCTCGACGACTTTGGGGTCAAACTGAGTGCCGCTGCCGTTCCGTATGATCTCCACAGTCTGTTCGTGAGTAAACGGTTTTTTATAGGGCCGCGCGGAAATCAGCGCGTCATACACATCCGCGACCGCCATGATCCGCCCTTCCAGCGGGATTTCCTCGCCCTTCAAGCCTCTCGGATAACCTGTGCCGTCCCATCTTTCGTGGTGATAGGCCGCGAACTTTTTCGCGTGGAGTAAAAACCCGTCGTCTTTGGTTTTGCTGATAATTTTGTCAATTATCCACTCCCCTTCGGCGCAATGCTTCTTGATATTGTTAAATTCCTTTTCGGTCAACTTAGCCGGCTTATTGAGAATTAAATCGCTAATGGCGATTTTTCCCACGTCGTGCAGCTGCGCCGACGACAGCATCAGGCCTATGTCCCAGTTAGAAAATTCATCCGCGTAGACGCCGGTGCGGATAAGCTCATGCGTAAGAATTTCCAGATATTTTTGTGTGCGGCCGATATGGCCGCCGGTCACTTTGTCGCGGCTCTCGACCGTATCCGCGATAACGCTGATGGTCGCGTCGTGGATATCGCGTACGGCCCGCTGGCTTTCCTTGATCAGCTTATCCGTTTCAATGTGCGTTTCTATCCGCCTGATCAGAACGGGCGGAGAAAACGGCTTGCTTATAAAATCAAGCGCGCCCATTTCAAAACCGCGTATTTCATTGGCTTCGTCTTTCCTTGCCGTTAAAAAAACAACGGGAATAGATTTGAGCCTTTCGTCCGCCTTTAATGCCGCCATCGCCTCAAAACCGTCCATTTCAGGCATAACAACGTCAAGCAGGATAAGGTCGGGAATTATTTTTTCTGCGAGCTTAAACATCCTCGCGGCGGACGGCAGCGCAAACGACTTGTATTTGCCGTCCAGCGCTGTTTTTGCCGCCAGCAGATTCACATTGCTGTCGTCTACTATGAAGATTGTTTTCATCCAAATCCACCCCTGTCCGTCCGCAAAACCCTTTGGCATCGCCAGGGCTTGCGGATATTTTTTATTTACGACACAGATAATAATACAGCAAAGGACTAAAGAAGTCAATTTGTTTTCCCACAAAAATGGATGGCGCCGCCTTCACAGACGTACCGTCACACCCGCCGTAAACGACTCCCCGTCCCATTCCGTGGTCAGCTCGCCGTCATACATGGCTGCCACCGCGTCCACGCTCTTCAGGCCAAGCCCGCCGCCGCTCTTCTTGCCGGCAAGCCGCCCGTCAAAGCTGTTGCGGACAATGAGCGCAAGCTGTTCCCCCAGCGGCTTCAGCCACAGGTCTATGTATTGGCCGCCGGTCAGCCGACCGCAGGCTTCCACCGCGTTTTCCAGCAGGTTGCCCACCACGATACACAGGTCGTAATCTGGAATGGTGAGCTTTTCCGGCAGCGACGCCTCGACGCCATACCGTATGCCGGCTTGGGCGCAGCGTTCGGCATAGCTTGAAAGCAGCGCGTTTATGACGTTGTTGGAGCAGTAATCCCGCATCCCGTTTTCAGAAAGCCGCGCCTGTACCCCGGACAGATACCTGCCAATCCCGTCGTTGTCGCCGGAGGCCGCCAGCTCTCCGACGGCGGCTAAGTGATATTTAACGTCGTGGTGCAGTATGCGAAGCTTTTCATGCAGCGCGTCCATCTTCCGGTAATGGTCGCTCCCGGCGGAAATTATGACCCGCACCTGCTCCTCCAAAACCGCTTTTTCACGGTACCCCCGGATAATGTCGCGCGCCACCGCCGCGCCGACGGACAATACCAGCGCGAAGCATCCGAACTCAGGGAACCAGCCGGACAAAACCGGCTCAAAATGGCTCAGCACGCGATCCATAACAAGGGTGCAGTCCAATACCAGCATACCCCAGAACACAGGCGTAATGTCCCGCGCCCGTTTCCATACGGCCAAGCCCGCCGTGACCGTAATATACCCCGACGTTATCCAGTGATACGCCTCGACCAAATTAGAATACGCGTTTATGACCGGCATAGAGGCGCGAAACAGCGGCATGGCGAGCGCCAGCAGGCATACGGCCCCGCCGAAGCCGTACATGATGTGCCGGAGCGTCCGTCCCCCGCCCTGATACAGCTTATTTTGCAGCGCGATTACAACCAACAGTATGGCGCAGAAGGCCGCGCTCTCCATCGCGTAAAACAGCGGCGAACCCCGGCCCAGCGTCATAACGACCGGGTAGCAGGCATACCCGGCGAACAGCAGGCAGAGCAGCCCGTAGAGCGCCAGCAGAACCCTGCGCCCGCTCAACAGCCCAATGAGCAGCGCGGAAACTCCTATGAGCAGCGCGACGGCAAGAACAGCGGCGCGCAAGGCCAGACGCGCCTCCAGCATACCCGTCACGGCCTCCACGCTCCCTATGGCCGGAGGGTATATCATGCCGCTGTACAGATGCCGGTAATCGCTCACGGCGATTATAATGTCGATTTTTC
>WRLW01000096.1 GCA_009777435.1 Oscillospiraceae bacterium
GCGCAGGTAATGCTTATTGTCGCGGTATATGCGTTTTATGCCCACGGTCGAGCAGTAGGAGCATACGAACGGACAGCCGCGCGAGCATGACGTCTCGTAGCTGTAAGAGCCGAGCGCGGGGTCGGTGTGGTGGAGGGTGTCCGAATCTATGAAATATTTGTTGGGCAGCCCGATATGCGCCAGCCCCAGCGTATCTAATTGCCTCACCAGCGGGCGCACGGGGTTTATGACCGCCTGCCCGTTTTCGGTATAAGCGAGGTTTTCCATATCGCGCGGATCTTGGCCTTCCGACAGCCGCGCCGCGAGCTCGGCGACGGCGCCCTCGCCCTCGCCGCGTATTACATAGTCGCAGTGCTTAAGGCAGCGCTCGGGGAACATGGTGGCGTATACGCCGCCCCAGACTAACGGCGCTTGCGACCGGCCGCGCACATGGCGGCTGACCTCCTCCACGGCCTCGAGGTAGAGCGACGACATGACCGAGAAGCCGACGAACAGCGGGCCGGTTTTGTCCATCAGCGATATCAGATGGTCTATCTCGGACGGCGTGGGCTTCTTGGGGCGCATACTGTGAAAGCCCTTGAAGTACAGCACGGTCACGTCGAAGCCGGCGTCTGTCAGCGCCTTTTCAAGATAACGCAGCCCGAGCGACTTCGGGCTGTAAAAATTAACCAGCATAACGCGTTTCATTCGCGCGGCCCCCTTTTGCTTTAGCATTATAACACAAGCGCCGGCCGGTTTGCAATCAAAGGGCGCGAGAAAACGCCGCCCGGTCAGCCTGTGCGCGGGCGTTCGCCGCGCTCCTTCTGCTTGTAGATAAAGGCCAGTATCTCCGCGACGGCGGCGAACAGCTCGCGCGGTATCTCGTCGCCGATGTCGCAGCCCAGATAAAGCGCTTGGGCGACCGGCTTGTTTTCGACCATCGGTATGCCGTGTTCGGCGGCCTTGCGCTTGATGTTCTGCGCCACAAGGTCTTTGCCCTTGGCCAGCACGACCGGCGTATCCATCTCCCTGTCCTCGTATTTAAGCGCCACGGCGTAATGGGTCGGGTTGGTTATAACCACGTCGGCCTTTGGGATTTCGGCCATCATGCGGCGCATCGACATCTCGCGCTGCTTGCGCTTTATGGCCTGCTTTATCATGGGGTCGCCCTCGATCATCTTATACTCGTCCTTGATCTCCTGCTTTGTCATCCTCAGATTTTTCTCGAATTCCCACCACTGGTAGATATAGTCGGCCAGCCCGATGATAACCAGCACCATGCACGCCTTGAAGGCGAGCGACAGGCACATCGAAAAAATCTGCGCGCCGGCGGACGTCACGCCGAACAGCGGGTCTTGGCCGCCGCCGTGGTTCATCAGCGTTTCAAAGACGGGCAGGTTTGAGGTGTATTCGTTATACAGCACTATCCCCACGACGCTGAGCTTAATCAGCGATTTCAGCAGCTCTACTATCGAACGGATCGAGAATATGCGCTTAAAGCCCTCCAGAGGGTTTATGCGGCTGAATTTGGGCTTGATGGACTCGCCCGCGAACAAAAAGCCCACCTGCGCGAAGTTTACCGCAAGCCCGGCCGCCACGGCCACCGCGAGGATGGGCCATATCAGCTTGAATATATTCAGCATGGCGCCGATGACCATGCTGTGTATGCGCTCGGCGGACATGTCCGACAGGCCGTCGGCGACCGTTATGCTCAGGTAGCCGGACAGCATTTCGCGCATATTGAGAAATATCATCGAGCCGGTCACGGCGATAATCCCGAACAGCGCCAGCATCATGACGGCGGTGTTGATTTCGGCGCTCTTTAGCACCTGCCCTTTTTTTCGCGCGTCCTCGCGCTTTTTAGGGGTAGCCTTTTCAGTCTTTTCCTGACTCGAATCCGGCAAGCGTCACCACCACCCTTCCGCAAGCGCCGCTATCCCGTACCCGGCGCCATAAGGTCTATTACTTCGCCGATAAACAGGTACATGCGGTCAAATATCACGTTGGTATAGCGCATGAATATCGGCGTCACGACGGCCAGCATAAGCAGGCCGAGTATGACCTTGAGCGGCATACCGACCACGAATATATTCATCTGCGGCGTCGTGCGCACAAGTATGCCGAGCGCCACCTCGGCCACCATAGCCGACGCGAGCATGGGCATCGCCACGTTCAGGGCCAGCAGGAAGGTCTCGGCAAAGCCGCGCAGCATAAACGCGCCGATCTCGGGGCGCAGGGTCGCCTGACCGACCGGTATGGCCTCAAACGACATAAACATCCAGCGGATCAGCAGCATATGCCCGTTGGCCAGCAGCACGCAGATCATGATGACCACATTGAACAGCGAGCCGGCCACAGGCACCTGCGCGTTTGTGGCCACGTCGTATATCTGCACCATGCCGAAGCCGATCTGCGTGTCGATGACCTGCCCGGCGGTGTACACGACAGAGAAGAACATGGTGGTTATAAGCCCGATGACCAGCCCGACAAGCAGCTCGGCCAGCATAGACAGCGCGAAATGGAACAGCGTGGGCGGCAGCGCGGCGGGCGGCGGATAGAACTGCACGGCTATAAACGACATGGCGACCGACATCAGCACCTTCAGGTTGGCCGGCAGGTTGGTGCGCCCGAAGATGGGGGACAGAATAAACATACCCGACATACGGGTGACGATCATCAGGAAATGCGTCACCCATACGGCCGGGTCGCCCGTTATGACAGGCATGAAAATCCCTCCGATCGGCGGCGGCGCGCGCGGCGCTTCTTATTCAGTCCTGAGTATTATTATTATCATTTCATGCGTCCATTTAATAAACTCGTCGAGCCTTTCGAGCATCCAGCTCCCGAAGATTATCAGGGCCACAAACACCGAAAGTATTTTTACCACGAACACAACGGTCTGCTCGTTGACCTGCGTGGTCGCCTGTACGATGGAGACAATAAGCCCGGCGACCAGCCCGATGCCGAGCATTGGCAGCGACAGCCACAGTATCTCCATTATGCCGGCTCGTATCAATTCGGAAATGTCGGACTGGCTCAAGGCCGTTCACCCCCGCCCGCTCGGTATTTAAGGCGCCCGTACTACCCCGGCGCGCCGTGGAAGGAATCCACAATGGTGCCTACTGTGCGGTTCCAGCCGTCTACGGCCACAAATATCATTATCTTAAAGGGCAGAGATATCATGACCGGCGGCAGCATCATCATACCCATAGACATCAGGGCCGACGCCACCACCATGTCGATTATTATAAACGGTATATATATAATAAACCCCATGATAAACCCCGTCTTGAGCTCGCTTGTGATAAACGCGGGCACCAGCACATGGGTGGGTATATCGTCAATAGAGCCGGGGCGCTCAAGGCGCGCCAGATTCATGAAATTCATCAGGTCGGACTCGTTTCTCTGAAGCCTTATCTGCTCCAGCATAAAGCCGCGCAGCGGTCTCATGGTGCCCTCAAGGAATTCGTCCATGGCGATCTCGCCGGCGGCATAGGGATCCCACGCCTCGGCCTTTATCTGGTCAAAGACGGGGAACATGATGAAAAGCGTCAGAAACAGCGCCAGAGCGATCATGACCTGATTGGGCGGCATCTGCTGGGTGCCCATGGCGCTGCGCGTGAACGACAGCACGATCACGATCCTTATAAACGCCGTCACCATTATAAGAATGGACGGCGCGAGCGACAGTATGGTCAGCAGTATGAGTATCTCCATTGTGGTGGTCGAATCCTCAAGCGTCATATCGCCGCCCAGTATATTAAACGGGAACGGACGCCCGGCGGCTTCGGTTCCCCCCGGCGCGTCGTCGGGCGGAATGGCCGCGCCAAGCGCCGGCGGCGCGAGCAATAAGAGCGTCACGGCCAAAACCAGTATGACTATGGTGCGTTTCATGGGCGCGTCCCCCCTCTCCTTTAGCGCGGCGGCGTATAGTTACTTTCCGTAGCGCCGGCTGCGGCGCTGCACGCGGTCGGACAGCTCGTCAAGCTTGTCCGCGTCCGGCTTGGCGGCGCCCGCGTCCGGCTTATTCTTCGTGTCACGACGGGCGGGCGGCGGCGGCTTCGCGTTTGATAAATAAGCCGAGGCGGCGGCGGCCGGCGCGATGGGCCGTATGTCCGCCATTTCCGCGATATCCGGCGGCTGCGGCGCGGCCTCGCCCTCGCCGCCGAACTCCGGGTTGACCGTCCATACGGCGTCGGGTTCGGGCGTTCGCGGCGCTATATTCTTCAGCGGTATTATAAACTCCGGCGGCCCGAAGGAGCCGGGACGTACGCGCGAGCCGTCGTAAATGGACGGCGGCTGCGGCTCCGGGGCGCGCGGCGCGGCATGAGCCTGACGGCTCTCGGCGGCGGGACGCGCCGATACGGCGGCGGCCGGCGGCGGGACGCGCGTTTCAACCGGCTTTATTATACGCCGCCCCTCGTCGATGCGCCCCAAGTTGTGCAGCGACTCTATTATGCTGTTATAATCGGCGACGACCGCGCGCGCGCCGCGCGTAACCGGCGGCGGCTCCTGACGCGGCGGCGTATATAAATCGGCCCCCGTTTCGGACACGCTCTCGCGCGCCGCCGGAGGATTCGGTGGTTCGGCTGGATTTTCAGACGCCTCTTGAATACGTTTCATAACGTCCGCGAAGGACTTCGCCGTTTCGGCCGGCGTCATTTCCGCCGCCCCCGGCGACCCGGCGGCGTCCGTATTTACGGGCGGCGCGCCCATATTCGTGGACGGAGTGCCCGGGCTCATGGGCTGAGCGCCCTCGGGCAGCAGGCCGGCGTTTAGCTTCATGTTGTGCGCGAAGCGCCGGAAAAAGGTCGTGCCGTCTCCCGCGGCCGTACGCGAAGCGGCGCGAGCCGGCGTTTGAAGCTTGGGCATCTCCTCGAGGTCGTCGGGCGACAGCTCGCACAGCCTCGACACGCCGTCTTTGTTAACGCCGACCGCTATGACGCGCGGCCCGACGCTGACGAGCATTATATACGCGCCGCCGCCGACCGCCGAACGATCAAGGACGCGGATATTACCCGACGAGCCGAACCCGCGGGCCGAAAGCCGGCGCAGCAGCCAATAGGCCGCGAAAATAACCGCGAAGAAAAGCGCTATACCCAAAATCAGCCTGATATCCGAGCCGTTATAGCTTAAGCTGGGCGCGGCCGTTTCATCGACCGGGGGCGGGGCGGCTGAAAGCAGCGTCACCTTACCCCAACACCTTTTTAACGGCCTCGACTACGCGGTCTGCCTGGAAGGGCTTTACGATAAAGTCCTTGGCGCCTGACTGTATGGCCTCGATAACCATGGCCTGCTGGCCCATGGCCGAGCACATGATGACCTTTGCCGCGCCGTTGAACGCTTTGATGTGTTTGAGCGCGTCAATGCCGTTCACCTCAGGCATAGTGATATCCATGATGACCAGATCCGGCGTCAGCTCCTTGTATTTCTCAAGGGCTTTAGCGCCGTTTTCGGCCTCACCGCAAACGTCAAAGCCGTTTTTGCTAAGCACTTCCTTAATCATCATGCGCATAAACGCCGCGTCATCCACGACCAGGATTCTATTACCCATTGTCTATACCTCCCGAAAAAATGGCGGTGTTGCGTATTACATCACTTAGGGCCGAGGCGTTTTGAGGGACTGACGATATCGGTAATGCGCGCGCCGTAGTTGTCATCAATTACCACAACCTCTCCCTTTGCGATCAGTTTTCCATTAACCACGATGTCCACCAGCTCGCCCGCCATTTTGTCAAGCACGACGATGGTGCCGATATTGAAGTCCAGTATCTCTTTGATATGCTTTGAGCTTTTGCCCAGCTCCACCGAAACCGAAAGCGGCACGTCCATCAGTATATCGAGGTTCTCCCCGATCTCGGACGGCCCGGAGCCGTCAAACGACCCGAACTGCGCCGGCCTCACGTCAAACATGGCTTGAGGCGGCGGAGGCGCCTGAGGCGGCGGGTATCCCGGCGGGTATTGCTGCGGATATCCCGGCGGCGGATATCCCGGCGGCGGGTATCCGGGCGGCGGGTACTGCGGGAACTGCTGGGGAAACTGCTGCGGGTACGCGGGCGGATACGGGGCGTAAGCGTCCGGCGCGGGCGCGGGAGGCGCCGGCATTGGGGGCGGCGGGGCTTGCGGGGCGGGGGAATAAGCGGGGGGGGGCGGGGGCGCGGGGG
>WRLW01000097.1 GCA_009777435.1 Oscillospiraceae bacterium
ATAGACCGAATGGGGGCCGGGAAACCTCCGGGAGATATCTAACAGCGTTTCGGCGTAGGGCGCGGGATCCTCCCTGCCCTCAAACCTCATAACGGCCAGCCTGTCCTGAAGGCGCGCGAAGTCGTTTATGGACGTAAAGACCAAGCCGTGCGACGACGTTTCATGCAGCAGAATCTTGTTTCCGGCCCGCAGGCTGTAATGCGCCACGGCCGCCGCGCACTCGCACGCCAGATCGGCAAGATACAGCGCGTCCTCCCCGGACGCGCCGCCAAGGAAGGTATCTATGGATATCAGCACCGAACCCTCGTTGGGCATATCATAAGTCTTTACATATATGCCGCGCCGCTTCGCGGAGGCCGCGCGGTGAACTCTTTTTAGGGCGTCGCCCGGACGGTATTTCCTCAGCGCGGAGTATGATTCGCCCGATTCGGCGCCGAGCGCGCCGGCCCAGTCCTTCGCGTCCTTGCGGCGCGCCGGCAGGACGGGCAGCTCGGTCAGTCTTGGAAAAACCTTCAGCTCCGGGCGGCGGTAATACGGCAGCGCGTCCATGCGGAACACCGTCTTTACTAACCCGAAGCTGTCGTTGACCTCAAGCTCGGTCATGCCCACCCTGAACACGCCACGGTACGGGCAGACCAGCGGCACCGTGAAGGATATATTCCCGCGCGGCATAAGGCTGAACCCCAGCGCGGCCGTTTTTGAGAGGGCGGCCGTTCGCGCTTTCAGCCTTATCAGCGTAAACGGGTATGGCTTATCGTTATATATGGCCACCCGGAGCGACGTCTCGCCGCCCTTGACGGCGGCGCCGTCGTCCAACTCCTGCACATACGAAAACGACATGATAGTCCAAATATTCAGCGCGAGGGCATATACGCAGACCACGGCCATCATTGCCAGAAGCGCGAAAAGCTCGCGCCGGCCCGTCAGGCGCGCCGTGAGAAATAACGCGGCCATAACGGCGTACCAGCAGAGCTTCAGGCGTTTCATGGCCCGGACACCGCCGGCACCGGCGCCATATGAAGCACCTCGGACAGGATGTCCTCCGAGGCGCGGTTCTGGGTATAGGCCTGCACCCGCAGTATAAGCCGGTGGCACAGCGCCGGCTTGGCCATCGCCTGCACGTCGTCGGGCAGCACATACTCCCTGCCCGACAGCAGCGCGCGGCCCATCGACGCTTTCATCAGCGCGACCGAGCCGCGCGGGCTGACCCCCAGCAAAACGTCCTTATGCGCCCGGGTGCGGCGCGCGATATCCACAATATACGACATGACCGGCCCGGAGCATATGACGTTTTCCAGCGCCGACTGTACCGCGAGTACGTCCCGCGCGCTTGCGGCGGGCTTCGGGGCGGGCTTATCCCCGCCGGTTCGGGTCATGCCGCCGCGCTTGTTCCTCTCAAGAATGGTCAGCTCGTCGCCGCGTTCGGGATATCCCATCGCTATCCGCAGCAGGAACCTGTCGAGCTGCGCCTCGGGCAGCGGGTAGGTGCCGGCCAGCTCGACCGGGTTCTGCGTGGCGCATACCATAAACGGGCGCGGCAGAGGGCGCGTCTCGCCGTCCACGGTCACAACGCCCTCCTGCATGGCCTGGAGCAAGGCCGACTGCGTTTTGGGGCTGGTGCGGTTCAGCTCGTCCGCAAGCAGGATATTGCTCATGACCGCGCCCTCGATAAACTGGCGTTCGCCCGTTACCGGATGGTACATGGTAAAGCCGGTGACATCCGAGGGCAGCACGTCGGGCGTGAACTGCACGCGCCGGAACCCGCAGCTCACGGACGCCGCGAGCGACGCGGCCAGCGACGTTTTGCCGACCCCGGGCACGTCCTCTATCAGCGCGTGACCGCCGCACAGCAGACATATAAGCAGCAGATCCACGGCGCCGCCCTTGCCGACTATCACGGTCTCAATATTTTTCTTTATATCCCCAATAATTTTCACGGCCGCTTTCCCGCCGGGAGAATTCTCCATATTGACCCTCCAAAAAGGCTTTATTGTATCATAACATAATTTTCGAGTGATTGCCACAGACGCGCCGGCGCTTGCTTCGGCTGCGCCGGGTATTTTATAAATTATTTTCTCTCTGTTATTTCTTTTAGCATTTCATACGATATAATTTATATATACGCTTGTATTCATTTCGTGTACGGAAAGGCGGGCCGCCCCATGAACGGTATAATGGCTGTTCCGATTCCCATATTCAGCGCGTCGAGAGAAGCGAAGGCCTATTATCTTTCGCTCCAGATCGGCAACGCGCTGCTTGGTGAGGCAACATCATATTCGCAGGATGTAAGCTTACACTCGCCGTTTATCGATCTGATAAACCGTATCGGTTTGGATCCCCTGACCGGCGGGAAACCGATTTTTATACCCGTAACCGACGTTGTGCTGACCTCCGGCCTTGAGCTGAATCCTTTGATAGACCGGGCTACGGTCGTTCTGATGCTTCAAAAAAGCAACGCGGCGTCCGACGCCAACCTGATGCGCCTGATGCGCCTTCGCGGGCAGGGCTTCAAGACGGCGTTCTACACCTACCCCTCGCTCGACGCCCTTGAGCCGTTTCTGCCGCATCTGGATTATATCTTCTGCGAGCATGACACGCAGGAGCTTATGCAGACCATACGCAAGGTACGCCTGAGCGGCTGCCGGGTAAAGGTTATCGCAAAGGGCATCGATCAGGCCAGCCTGTTTAACCGCGTCGCGTCCTTCGGCGCAGACCTTTTCGAGGGCGGCTTTTACAAGCTGCCCGCCATCAGCAAGGACAACCGCGTTTCGCCCTTGCAGGTCAACTATCTGCGGCTGCTGAATCAGGTGAATCAGGACGACTTCGATCTCGGCCAGTTCGCGAAGGTTGTACAGCGCGACCCGGCGCTGGCCATACGGTTTTTGAAAATGGTCAACACGACGTATACCCAAACCACAAAGATCACCAGCCTCAAGCACGCGGCCGCCATGATAGGGCAAAACGAGATAAAGCGCTGGATAACCACGGCCGTCGCGTCCTCCCTCAGCCAGGAGAAGCCCGGCGAGATAACGCGCATATCGCTGCTGCGCGCGAAATTCTGCGAGAATTTGGCCGGTGTTTTTGAAATGGGCGTCCATAAGGAAAACCTGTTCCTTATGGGTCTTTTCTCGGTGCTTGACGCCATCCTCGACATGCCCATAGCCAAGGCGCTCGATATGGTTATGATACCCGACTCCGTGAGGGAAGCGCTGGTCGGCGAAGCGGGCGGCTTTGGTGAAATATTCAAATTTATCAAGCTCTACGAATACGCCGACTGGATAGAGGTGTCCAGAATAGCGCTGATAAAGAATATATCCGTTGAGGAATTCTTCAAAGCGTATTGCGACGCGCTGCTGTGGTATGACCGCCTGCTGAACGCGCAGGATATACACGACGACGAGTTAGACGCATTTGACGAATAGGTAAAAATGGCCGCCGCCGCTAACTCAGGCTGAACGAAACGTCGTTGTCGGCCGGCGGCAGATCGTTCCACAGGCCGTCCAGCACATACTTCTGCATTTGGTAGACTATCCGGCCCCACAAGCCCAGCCTGCCGGCATCGAAGGCGGGGCGCGCCGCTGTATCGGCGTCGCCGTCGTAATGCGCCGCGAACGCGTCGCCCACGGCGTCCGCGATATATTCGGCGTCCTTTTGCGACACCTTGTATTTATACAGCGTGTCCAGCGCCTCAAACATAACCGTCTGCTTTACGAAGGCTTTCGCGTTTTGGGCGAAATCCGTGCCCGGCCGCAGCTTGACGCCCAGCATATCGGAGGCGGCCGTAAACGTGTTGCCGCTTATGCCGCAGTAGCGTATGGGGCAAGGGTATGTGAGCAGCGAGCCTGTCTCGGCGTCGTATATGAACTTATCGCCGAAATCCGAACGCACGACGCTCTGAGCGTGATAGTGGCCGGTAAAGACCATCCGCACGCCGTAGGACGCAAGGAATTCGCCGAAATACTTGTGATCCTCAACAATGTAGTTGGGGTGCAGCTTGGCCTGCCCTTCCCAATGCTCGACCGCGCCGTGGTGCATAAGCGCTATGACGGCCTTGTTTTGGGCGACGGAATCCTTCAATACGCCCGACATCCAATCCGCCAGCTCCTGGCTTACGCGGCCCGGGATCACCGAACCAACGCCGTCCGGGCTGTTTTCGTTATATCGGCAGGCGTCTATGGCGAGTATCCACAGGCCGGGCACAGGCTCCGACACATAACTCAGGGAGTCGCCGTGGCGCGAAACGGCGTCGCCGTAACCCGCGCCGGCGTATATTTCGGCGAACTCCGCGGCGCTCACGTTTTCGACAGGGTACGCGCCGCCGCCTTCAAACCTGACGGCATTATGGTTGTTGACGTCGTGGTTGCCCGGCACGACGCATACCTTTATGCCGTTATCCGTCAGCACTTGGAGCTTTTGCGCCATACGCCGGTGGTTTATCAGCTCGCCGTCCTTGGTCAGGTCGCCCGATACCAGCACAAACCGCGCGTCCGACTCAAGCAGCCCGCTTATCGCGAAGTCGAGCAGCTCCTCGCTTTCGACCAGCAGCTTCCTGTCCGAATACAGCACTTCCTCAAAAGCCGCGCCCGACGTGCCGAGCGACGCGTCGTAGAAGTGCAGATCGGACATGACCGCGAAGCTCACGTCGGGATACGACGGCGAGACCGCGCCGCCGTACATATCGTATTGTATCTTGGGCAAGCCGTTTATGTATCCTGAGATAAGAAAATATGCCGTGAAGCACACAACCGCCGCGAAAAGCGCCGCGGCTGTTATTTTCCAAATAGGCTTTTTCATGGATGATCCCCTCCTTATTCCCCTGTTCCCCCCGTCAGTTTATCACAGCACAGGCATGTACGCAACACCAATATATGACCGGGCGCGGGAACGCGCCCGCCTTGGTGCGGCAGACGCATGAAAGGAAAATGCAAAGGTTGACATAAGGTGGTAGAATCAAAACAAGTGGTGATTTTAGCAATGAAAGAACATTTTGAAAGCATCAGCGACCCAAGGCAGACGTGGAAAGTGGAATACAACCTGCTGGAAATCATAGTGATGACAATCTGCGCGGTAATAAGCGGGTGCGAGTATTGGGAGGATATCGTAGACTTCTGTAGGGTTAAGCGAAGTGTTAAGCGTGACATGGTTTACAAATTGTCTGGGGACATGGTTTACACTTTTTGCGTATCTCTTGTTATGTCTCAAGCCTTGGAAAGAGGCCGCAGGCCGACTGGAAAGGCTTGAGACATAACGGGTTCGATCAGGAGGGGTAACCCTTCAACTCAAATTTTGAATCCCTTGTGCTGCAAGGAGTCCCTTTCAAAAAAGTGTAAACCATCTCCCCGCGCTTAACACGAAGCTGGTTTCAAGAAAAACTTGGGTTGTCGCTGAAAAACGGGATTGCGTCCCATGATACGTTTCAACTGGAAGCGAGTTTTTTATCTTTAGTGCGAAGCGTGGTTCGGATAACAAAGGGTGAAATCGTCAGCATAGACGGAAAAACCATATGCGGCAGCCGTGACGCGAAAGCACAGGCAATACATCTGGTAAGCGCTTGGTCAAATGCCAATCAAATAGAAACAGAGATTGATTGGTTAAACCAAAAGCCGGACTGGGCAGGGTTGAAAGCCATCGGCATGGTCAAGTCCGGCGTCTGGGAAAAGAACATTTTTCGTGAAGAAACCCGATATTTCATTACATCCCTAACCAACGCGGAGACATTTGCTAAAGCTGTCCGGGCGCATTGGGGAATTGAAAACAGTCTGCACTGGTGTTTGGATGTGGTGTTTCAAGAGGATGCTTGCCGGACACGCAAGGACAACTCGGCGGAAAACTTCTCCGTTATCCGTAAAATCGCCTTGAATATCCTTAAAAACTTCCCTGCGAAAATGAGTTTGCGGCGAAAACGCTTTAAGTGCGAGTATGACGCCGACTTCATGGCTGACGTGCTGCTTTCCGCCTTTTGACCCTTTCATGCGTTTGCCGTGGACCATAGAACCGGGAGTGGACAAACAGCGTTCTTTATGCTATACTATAATCATGAGAAAGAAAACAATCGACGAGAGCAGGCGCTGTCCGTCATGCGGACGGGTGGAAGGCCAAATCAAAAAGGGATATAATCGCTCG
>WRLW01000098.1 GCA_009777435.1 Oscillospiraceae bacterium
GGATCAGGCCGCGCCGCTGGGAGATATATTCGTAACGGTCACCGGATGCAGGGACGTAATCATAGAGCGCCACCTTAACGCCATGAAACACAACGTCATCCTGACCAACGCCGGGCATTTCGACGTGGAGGTCGATGTGGCGTGGCTTAGGGCCAACGCGAAGAAGCGCCTCGACAGGCGGCGCAATATCGAGGGCTTTGTAATGGAGGACGGCCGCGTTCTGAACGTGCTGGCCGAGGGGCGGTTAGTCAATCTGGCGTCGGGCAACGGCCATCCCGCGGAAATCATGGATATGAGCTTCGGCGTTCAGGCGCTTGCGCTCAAGGACTTGGCCGAACGCGGGCGCGGGCTGCCCGTCGGCGTTTACGAGGTGCCGCGCGACATCGACGCGCGCGTGTCGGCTTATAAGCTGGCCGCGCTCGGCGTGACCATAGACAGGCTGACGCCTGAACAGGAAGAGTATCTTAAAGGATTTTAGCTGTGAACACAGCGGAGGAAAGGGTGATTGACCATGGCGCATAAGCTTTTTACTTCCGAATCGGTCACCGAGGGGCATCCCGACAAGGTGTGCGACGCGATTTCAGATTCGGTTCTCGACGCGATAATAGCGAAAGACCCTATGGCGCGCGTGGCGTGCGAGAGTATCTGCACGACGGGCATGGCGCTGGTGATGGGTGAAATCTCCACCGAATGTTATGTGGATATCTCGCAGGTGGTGCGCAATACAATAAGCCGCATCGGCTATAACGACTCGCGCGCCGGCTTCAGCGGCGGCTCGTGCGCCGTGCTGACCGTCATAGACGAGCAAAGCCCGGATATCGCGCTCGGCGTGGACAACTCGTTTGAGTATAAGGCCGGCCGCGAAAGCGACGCCGATCTTATCGGCGCCGGCGACCAGGGCATGATGTTCGGCTACGCCTGCGACCAGACGCCGGAGCTGATGCCCGCGCCCATTTCATGGGCGCACAAGCTGACGCACCGCTTGGCCGAGGTGCGCAAAAACGGCATTTTAGACTGGGTGCTGCCCGACGGCAAGTCGCAAGTGACCATAGAATATGACGGAAACGGCGCCGCGCTGCGCTGCGAGGCTATTGTCGTATCGACGCAGCACAGCGAGTCCGTCGATATAAAAACCCTGCGCGACGGTATCATGGAAGCGGTCATCAAGCCGGTGATACCCGCCGGCCTGATCGACGGCAAGACCAAGATATTCATCAACCCCACCGGGCGGTTCGTGGTCGGCGGGCCGCAGGGCGATTCGGGTCTCACGGGCCGCAAAATCATCGTCGATACCTATGGCGGCTACGCGCCGCACGGCGGCGGCGCGTTCTCGGGCAAGGATCCGACTAAGGTAGATCGCTCCGCTTGCTATATGGCCCGCTACATCGCCAAAAATATTGTCGCCGCCGGCTTAGCCAAAGAGTGTATGCTTGAGCTGGCCTACGCGATAGGCGTCGCGCGCCCGGTTTCGGTTTTGGCCGACACCAAAGGCACGGGCAAGCTGCCCGACGACAAACTGGTCGCGCTGATAAACGAGAAATTCGACCTGCGGCCCGCCGCAATCATAAAAAGCCTTGACCTGCGCCGCCCGATATATGCCCAGACCGCCGCATACGGTCACTTTGGCCGCAGTGATATCGACCTGCCGTGGGAGCGCGTCGATATGGCGGACATCCTGAAAGACAGCCTATGATATCGTCGGTCTGTGTTCTGGGACTGGGTTATATAGGTCTGCCCACCGCGGTCGCGTTCGCGCGGGCCGGGCTTGACGTGCTGGGCGTGGATATCGACACAGACGTGGTGGACAGGCTGCGCCGAGGTGAAACCCACGTTGAGGAAAACGGGCTGGCGGACGCTCTGGCGGACGCTCTGGCGTCGGGACGCCTTACCTTCGCGGCAAAGTGCGCGACCGCCGACGCTTACATAATCACGGTTCAGACCCCGCAGCGCCAAGGCGCCGGCGGAACGCCCGTCTCCGACCTGTCGTATGTGCGCGCCGCGGCGAGGGACGTCGGCGGCGTTATAAAGCCGGGCCAGATAGTGGCGCTGGAATCGACGGTGCCCCCGCTTACCACCCGGATGGTTCGGGACGAGACGGCGGCCGCCGCCGGCCTATCACCTGATAGCATAAGGGCGGCGCACTGCCCGGAGCGGGTCATACCCGGACGCATAATGACTGAGCTGGCGGAGAACGACCGCATTGTGGGCGCCGACGACGACCATACGCGGCGCGAGGCGCGCGAGCTGTACGAACGCATACTTACCAAGGGCAGGGTATACGTCACCGACACGGTGACGGCCGAGCTGTGCAAGCTGGCCGAGAACACGTTTCGCGACGTAAACATAGCCTATGCCAATGAGCTGTCGGTCATCTGCCACAAGCTCGGCGTTGACGTCTATGAGCTTATCGGGCTGGCGAACCGGCATCCCAGGGTGAATATACACACGCCCGGCGCGGGCGTGGGCGGTCACTGCATCGCCGTGGACCCTTGGTTCATCCACGAGGCGTTTCCTGACGACGCGCGGCTTATCGGCGCGGCGCGCGGCGTCAACGACGGCAAGCCGCGCTTCGTGGCCGAGCGCGTCGCGGAGAACATGGAGCCGGGCGGCGGTGTGTGTGTATTCGGTCTGGCTTACAAGCCCGACGTGAGCGACCTGCGCGAAAGCCCCGCGCTCGTGCTGTGCGGCATACTTGACGGCATGGGCTATAAGGTGCGCGTATGCGAGCCGAACGTGGCCGCCGCGAATATAGGCGGCTATGACAATCTGACCGTCGAGCAGGCGCTGTCGTGCGGAGCCTATCCGGTGATAGCTATGGCGCACGGCGCGTTCAGGGACGTGAGGGACAGGCTTGCCGCCCTCGGGGCGTTTGACTGCGTGGGGCTGCTGAGGTAATAAAAAGCCCTGTGTCCGGCAACAGACACAGGGCCTTGTGCTGTTCTTATTTAAGCGCGCTGATGGCGCTCAGCTCGTGCTTGGAGCCAAGCACGGTAAGCACGTCGCCTTGGAGCAGAACCCTATCCGCGTTTGGGGAAAAGCCGACCTCCCCCGTCTCCGCGCTGCGGATGGCGATGACCGTTACGCCGTATTTACGGCGTAAATTGTTTTTCATAATGCTTTTATTGACCCAGTGCTGCGGCGTTATAAGCTCCACTATACCGTAATCGGGCGATATCTCAATGTAATCAAGCATATTCTTCTGCGTCAGCGAACGGGCGGCTCGTTTGCCCATATCGTGTTCCGGGAGTATGACTTTATCCGCGCCGATGAGGGACAGGATTTTCGAGTGCCGTTCGTTTTGCGCCTTGCATACAATCTTTTTGGCCCGCATCTCCTTCAGCAGCATGGTCGTCAGGATGCTGTCCTCTATGCTGCCGGCCATAGCGACCACCACGCAGTCAAAATTGTGGACGCCTAAGGAGCGCAGCACAGCCTCGTCCTTGGTGTCGCCTATAATCACGTTGGTCACATGGTTCATGACCCCGGCGACATTCTCCTCGCGCTCGTCCACCGCCAAAACCTCGTGCTTCATGCCGTGCAGCTCGGCGGCGAGCGAGCTGCCGAACCGCCCCATGCCTATAACCAAAAACGACATCATAATATATATCGCTCCCTTCAAGCGTTAGCCCATCATCACCCATGTGTCGGGGTACTTTGTCTTATCCGCGAGGTTGCGGTTCAGGAAGGCCGCCATGCCCAAGGTCATAATCCCGACGCGCCCGAAGAACATATACAGCATTATTATAATGAGCGGCGCGGGCGCGAGGGCGGGGGTTATCCCATGCGTCAGGCCGCAGGTCGCGATGGCCGAAACCGTTTCGGACACTATGCCCGAAAAGGGCAGCCCGGGCTGTATAAGCGCGATGGCGGCCGAGCCTGTCAGGACGGCGGCCGTTACCATGACCATGATGGAAAGCGCGCTTATGACCTGCGGCGCGGGTATGGTGCGTCCGAAAACCGACAGCCTGCTCTTGCCGCGCAGTGAGCTGACGGCCGACAAAACAAGGATGCCCGCCGTCGTGTTTTTGATGCCGCCGGCCGTCGAGCCGGCCGAGCCGCCGATAAACATCAGCGCGGCGGCCATGAACTTCGACACCCCTCTAAGCGACGCCTGATCGACCACGCTGAAACCGCCCGACCGCGGCATGACGGCCTGGAAAAGGCTCGCGAGCGCCGCGTTGGCCGGCGTCATGCCCCCTATGGTATCGGGGTTGCCCCTCTCGGCCATGAAAAAGAATACCCAGCCAAAAGCGATAAGCCAAAACGAAACGGCAAGCACGAGCTTCGAGTGCAGGTGCAGATTCCGAAACCGGCGGCGGCGCAATATGTCCTCCCAGACGAAAAAGCCCAGCCCGCCGGCGAATACCAGCAACATAACGGTCACGGCCACAAACGGGTCGCCGGAATACGACGTGAGGCTTGAAAACGGCGCGGCGCCGCCCAGCAAATCAAAGCCGGCGTTGCAAAAGGCCGATACCGAATGGAATACGCCCATCCACAGGCCCTTCCACAGCCCGTACCGGCCCGCGAAGCGGCTCCAAAGCACGAGCGCCCCCAGCCCCTCGACGGCAAACGTCCCGATCAGCACATGGCGTATAAGCCGCACGACGCCCTCGATATCCTTCAGGCTGAGCGACTGCACTATCAGCAGCCGCCGCGACAGGTCGATTTTCCTGTTCATTATAAAAAAGAATATTGTTGTGACCGACATGAACCCAAGGCCGCCTATCTGTATAAGGCACAGAATGACGGCCTGCCCGAACGCGCTCCATGTAAGCGCGGTGTCGGCCACCGTCAGCCCGGTTACGCATGTGGCCGACGCGGAGGTGAACAGGGCGGTCAGAAAGGGCGCGGCCGCGCCGCCGCGCGCCGAGACCGGCAGCGCCAGCAGCAGCGCGCCGGCCGCTATGACGGCCAAAAAGCCCAGCACAATGACGCGGGCTGGATTGAGCAGCGCTCGTTTGCCGTTAATCATTCCGGCGCGACCTCTCCGGCTAATATGCCGTTGTAATCCGCCAGATTTTGGCGCAGGAGGGCCGGCGTGTCCAACTCATAGGGGCAGTGGCTTTTGCATTGCCCGCAGTCCTCGCAGCCGGCGATCCTGCCCATCATGGCGCGCCCCTCGTCCGAGAGCCAGTGCGCGGACGGGCTGCGCCTTATCAGCCGTATCATCCGCGCGCACAGGCTTATGTGGATTTTGGCCGGGCAGACGGGCATACAATAGCCGCAGCCGCGGCAGAAATTTCCGGCCAACTCAACCCTGTCTCGCTCTATCACAGCTTTTATACCCTCGGTCATGGCCGGCGGGTCTTTGGCGAAGCCTAAAAATTCATCCAGCTCGCGCTCGCGCTCTATGCCCCAGATGGGCAGTACGCTGTCAAAGGCGTCTATCCAGGCATAGGCGGCGTCGGCCCTTGTTATCAGGCCGCCGGCCAGCGCTTTCATGGCGATGAAGCCCACGTCCTTTTGGCGGCACAGCTCCGTGAGCGCGATTTCGCCGGCGTCAGACAGGTAGGACAGCGGGAATTGCAGCGTGTCGTAAGCGCCGGATTTGACGGCTTCCTCGGCCACCGGGCGGCGGTGGCTGGTTATGCCTATAAAGCGGATCTTGCCCTGCCCTTTGGCCTCTGTCATGGCCTCGTAAAGGCCGGAGCCGTCGCCGGGCAGCGGGCAGGATTCCGGCCCGTGGAACTGATATATGTCTATGTATCCGGTTTTCAGCATGTCAAGGCTTGTGTGAAGGTCTTTCCAAAACCCCTCCGCCGTGCGCGACGCGGTTTTGGTCGCGATAACTATATCGCCGCGCACACCGGAGAGCGCCGCGCCGATTTTACGCTCGCTGTCGGAATAGGCCCTCGCCGTGTCGAAGAAGGTAATACCCGCGTCATAGGCCCCGCGCAGGAGCCTGACGGCGGCGTCCGCCGCGACGCGCTGAATGGGCAGCGCCCCGAAGCCGTTTTTGCCCGACCTGATGCCGGTGCGCCCTAAAACCACCATGCCTTATCTCCCCTTTGCGGCTATTGTACCACATGGCGGCAAGCATAGCAATTCCTAAGCGCGCCGTCGGGGTTACGTACCCCCCCCCGTAGGGACGCACAGTGTGCGTCCGCCGTTCCCCCGC
>WRLW01000099.1 GCA_009777435.1 Oscillospiraceae bacterium
GTTTTCTCCGTGGGGGTCAGGCTTATACAGCGCCTGCCGGTGGCGAAGCTGTCGGGGAAAATGCTGTATATAACGGCGTCTTTTGCCCAGTCCGGCGGACTTGCAATATCGGCGCGGTGTATAAAGGGCATCTGAAAATAATCCGAGCGCGACGGCGATACCGTATCGAAAAACAAGTCGGCGTAATACAGCGTTTTCTCACGCCCGTCGTCCAGTTCAAAATAATAGCATACGCGGCTGTAAGGAGTATTGAATTCCACTTCCCACCAATCGAAGAGCAGGTCGCTGAACGCGATACGCATTTCAACGGGCGCAAACATAACAACGTCGCCGCGGCAGGCGCGGTCGCCGTAATGCAGTGTGCATGACGATAAATCGCCCTTCGGGGCGCGCAAGCGTAGCAGTACCCGCGTCTCACCGACAGGATGGGCGTATTCCGACATCGGTATGTGCAGAATTGCCTCTTTCCTCACAAAATCAGTCCTTTGAACCCATAATACCCTTATGCCATGCCCGTTGTCAAGACAAGACGCGGACGACTATATGGCCCGCGCCGTGTTTCACCGGATTTGAGGGCCGCCGGACACTCCCTTGCCAACATGCTCTTGTATATGCCGCCGTTAACTGTTATAATCAGTGGCGTCAATCTTTATTGGAAGTGACGTCGGTATGAAGCGTTATAACGAGCATGGGCACCGTGTTTGGGCTGAGGTAGATCTTGACGATATAGTATTTAATTACAGGCAGGCCGCGGCGCGCGCTGATAACCGCCCGGTATGCTGTGTGATCAAGGCCAACGCCTATGGGCATGGCGCGGTTCCGGTGGCGCGCGCCTTAGCCGGCGCGGGGGCGGAGTGCTTCGCTGTTTTTACGCCGGAGGAGGCCCTGCAGATATGTGAGTGCGGCGGGGATGTGCTTATGATGGGCGTTATGTGCCCGGCGGCCGCAACCGCTATGGCGGACACGCTTGCCCAAAACGGCGTGATACTCACGGTCGGCGACCTGCGTACGGCCGAAACCTACGCCAAAGCGCTCAAGCGCCGTGCCAGAATATGTATAGAGCTGGATACCGGCATGATAAGGACGGGGCTGCCCGTCGGCGGCATGGAGCGGGTAAACAGGGCCGTTGACGGGATAATGGCTATAGCGGCCATGCCCAAATTTGAGGTCGAAGGCGTGATTACGCATTTTTCAGCCCCCGAGGATTCGGCGGAGAAGGACTTTACCGACCGTCAGGAATCGCTGTTTAACGAAGTGTGCCGTGAGCTTGAGAACAGAGGTCTGAACGTAAAACGCCGCCACTGCTCAAGCAGCGCGGCGGTCTTAACGCGCGTTGACGCGATAGCCAATATGGTGAGACCCGGTATCATGCTGTGCGGCTATGGCGCGGGGATTGAGCTGCGCCCGGCGATGTCGCTGCGCGCGCGAATCATACAGGTGCAGCGCATAAAAAAAGGCGTCAGCGTCGGATACGGAAGAAGCTGGCGCGCGCCGAGGGACTCTGTTATAGCTACTGTGTCGGCGGGTTACGCGGACGGGCTGCACCGCGTTATGTCGGGTAAAATACACATGCTGGTCAGGGGCCTCAAGGCGGCGCAGGTGGGGCGCGTCTGCATGGACATGTGTATGCTGGATGTGACGGACATCGCCGGCGCTGAGGCGGGCGATACTGCCACCATCATAGGCGCCGACGGTGAGTTCAGGATAACGGCGGACGACTTGGCCGAAGCGGCCCATACCATACCTTATGAAATATTGTGCGCCGTCGGCCCGCGTGTTCCGAGGCTGTATATCAAGGACGGCGTGCTGACCGATACCATCGCCGGATACAATACATATCTATAAGCGGCGGGAATATTTATTGAGATTCCTCGCGGGCGGATCTTATGTGTTCGGCCATTATGTTCATGCCGGCGTAGAAAACCGTCAGGCCGTCGGTCAGCGACGGTACGTCGCACGCGTGTACGGCGTGGGTCAAGTCGGTAAGCATTGAGGCTGTATGTAACATGCCCAAGGCAATAAACTTGTGCTGAAGCTCTCTTACCTCTCTCAGGAATTCCTCGCGCATGTCGTCGCTGTATATAACAAAAGACGGCGTGTACGCGCGCAGGTAAACGTGGGCGTCCCGCTCGAAAGCCGTCAATTCTCTGAAGTACGCCGAATAGCAGGAAAAATAGCTGACGGCGGACTCGGTGTTGAGACCGTCTATGGCCGCCAGACGCGCCATATCGAATTGTATCTCGCTCATAGAATATCAACCTTCCGAACGCTTAACCGGCATACGGTCTTAGGGCGCGTTCCAATCTCTGTTATATCCGGTCGCGGCCGCTACTTTATACATCGTATATATTATATTATGCCAGATGATAAATCAAGCCCTGTGCCGGCTAAAATATATATGTAAAATTTGTATGCGGGGCCCGCCGGGAGTTTGAGACGGGAAAACGTACCGGCGGTAACGCCGAGTATTTTGGAAAACACAAAAATCTTGAAAAAAGGGTTTTCTTGTCATGCGCGCTGTGATATAATACCATGAACACTATAGCTGAAAGTGTGTAGACTCTATGTCCGAAAAACTAAGCATATCCCAACAACCCGCGGAACGCCAGTGTATAGAGGGACGGCACGCCGTCAGACACGCGCTGGATGAGGGAAGGCCGCTGTATAAGCTGTATTTGCTGAACGGCGGGGACGGGTTGGGTGTTTTCAGGCGTTTGGCGCGCGAGCGCGGGGTGCCGGTTCATGAGTGCGACAGGGTGCGGATGGACGCCCTGAGCCGCGAGGCGAACGGCGGCGGTTTAGGCGTTCATCAGGGTGTAATCGCGGTTGCGGCGGCTCATTCTTACGCGGAGCCTGACGATATCTGGGACAGGGCCGAGGCCGACGGGCGGCCGCCGCTGGTGGTGGTGTGCGACGGCATTGAGGATCCCCGCAATCTCGGCGCGCTGATACGCACGGCGGAAGCGGCGGGCGCGCACGGGGTAGTGGTGCGTGAACGGCGCGGCGCGGGCCTGACGGCCGCGTGCGTCAAGGCGGCGGCCGGCGCGCTTGAGTATCTGCCGGTTGCGCGCGTACCGGGTATACCGGCATTTCTTGAGTCGTGCAAACGGCGCGGCGTTTGGGTATATGGCGCGGACACAGGCGAGGGTGCGCGCCCTATGCGGGATGTTGATTTCTCAGGCGGGGTTGTGCTTGTGCTGGGCGGCGAGGGCCAGGGGCTTGGAAGGCTGACGCGCGAGCGCTGCGATATGCTGGTGAGTATTCCCATGTACGGGAAAACGCCCTCACTGAACGTATCCGCCGCCGCCGCCGTGCTGTTATTTGAGATAGCCCGGCATTTCTAAATGTATTAAGGTGGTGTTTGTGTGCGCCCGGAAGATGAAAACTTTATGACAGGCGACGATCCGTCCGGCGGCGAGCAAACTTTTTCGCTGGAGGAGATATTATCTGAACACAGATACGACAATACCATAAAGGGCCGCCGTGAAAAATCCGAGGCCCAGAGTGACGATGGCTCCGAGCAGGAGCTGGAAAGCATACTGTCAATGGCGCGCACGCGCGGCGGCGAGGAAGAGCCGGCCAGCCGGCGCGGGCTGCTGATGCAACTGTCAATGGCGCGTACGCGCGGCGGCGAGGAGCTTAAACAGGCCGAGGAGCCGCCTGACGGCAGAGAGCGAAGGGAGACAGGGGTATTCGCGTCCTCTGAGTTTGACTTCTCCAACAACGAGGAGTTCCAGCGCATGTTCGCCCCGTCTACGGACTATTTGGGCGAGCCTCCCGAGCCTGAGACGGATGTTTACGTCCCCCCGGAACCGGAGGAAATCAAGCCGCTGCTCAACCGCATCAACGACAGGGCGCACCGGCTCAGGGAGCCTGTGCGGGATATGCCGCCGGCCGAAGCGGCGAAAAAGCTGGAGCCTTATGTCAGGTCGCTTACACTGCGCGCGTTTGCCGCGCTGGCCCTGAATATCCCGATGCTGTATATCTCTCTTTCCCACCGGATAGGCTTGCCCATGCCCGAAGCCGTCAGTTTCCTGTTCCGCCCGTACATATATGTGTTTGTGGTGATGACCCTGCAGCTGCTGACCATGTTCTGCGGGCTGGATGTGCTGGCGCGCGGCGCGATAGATTTGTTTCATCTGCGTCCCTCGGCCGAGACCGGCGTGGTCGCGGCCTGCTTTTCGAGCATAGTCCATGTGTTCAGCATATTGCTGTACGGCCCGTCGTGGCACGCGTATTTGCCGTATTGCGTCGTTTCGTCGCTTCTGGTGATGATGTCGATATGGGGCGCGCGGCTACGCTGCGGCGCGCGGCTGCGCACCTATATGGTGGCCAAGAACGCGGAGGTCACCCAAAGCGTTACCATGGAGGATCGCATCTGGGAGGACGTAGCCGGCGTTACCAAGCGTGAGGCGGCGCCCGAGGGCTTTGTCCCGCAGACCGAAAGCCCGGATAATGTACAGAGGTTTTTCAACTTCTTTATACCGTTCGCGCTGGTAGCCTCGGTTGTGCTTGCGTTTCTGGCGTCGTTCGGCGCGGGGCGCGGCAGGGATTTTTGGTGGGCATGGTCGGCAATACTATCATCTGTGACCCCCGCCGCTTCGTTTATAGCTTTTGTGCTTCCTTTTAACTTCGTATCGAAGCGCGTGGCTCAGGCGGGCGTCGCGCTGGCGGGCTGGTCGGCCGCGAGGCATATGTCAAAGGCAAACGTCGCCGTCCTGACCGACAATGATATCTTTCCGGGTGATACGGTATCGCTGAACGGCATAAAGGTTATAGGCACCCACGCGTATGACAAGGCGCTGTCCTACACGACGAGCGTCGTACACGCGTCAGGCTCGGGGCTTGCCAAGCCGTTTGTCGCGTTTTTCAAGGGAGATACGAGCCATTTTAAGCGCATCACCGACTTCCAGCATTACGAGGGCGGCGGTATGGGCGCCTATATAGGCTCGGATCGCGTTTTGGTAGGCTCGTATAATTTTATGGTCAGCATGAGCGTGTCGGTGCCGTCAGACCTCAAAACCAAACACGCGGTATATACTGCCATCAACATGGAGCTTGTGGCTGTTTTCGCGATGATCTACACGCCGCTTGCGGAGGTGCGCGGCGCCATACACCAGCTATCACGCAACAAGGTGCAGCCTATGTTTGCCGTGAGGGATTTCAATCTGACCGCGCTGCTTGTAAAAGAGAAATTCAAGCTGTCGGACGACCAGATCGACTATCCTGTTATTGAGGAGCGCCTGACGCTCAGCGACCCGACGCGCAAGGTATACGCGAAGCCTGTGGCTATCGCCGGCAGGGAAGGGCTGCCCGCCTATGCCGAAAGCATTGTAGGCTCGCTCGCGCTGGCGCGGACGTCCAGGCTGAATCTGCTGCTTTCGGCCATATGCGCGGCGGCCGGGCTGTTAGTGGTGTTTTATCTGATATACACCGGCGCGGTATCGTCGGCTACGGAGTTTTTCAACGACCACGCCGCCACCGTGTCGCCTGTCAATATACTGTTGTATCAGCTGCTATGGGCCTTGCCGGCGGCGATCGTTTCAAGCTGGGCCGCAAGGTATTGATTAAGCGTAATTTGAATATATAAGGGGTGTGGGTAACATCGGCAAGGTTGCCATTTTAGGTTACGGAACAGTCGGTTCGGGTGTGGCCGAATTATTGACGAAGAATACCGAGAGCATATCGCACAAGGCGGGCGCCCCCGTGACGCTCGGTTATATTTTAGATGTCAGGGATTTTCCGGGCAGTCCGGTCGAGAGCCTGTTTGTAAACGATGTGTCGGTGATACTGAACGACCCTGACGTGTGCGTGGCGGTTGAGACCATCGGCGGCGCGACGGCGGCGGCCGATTTCACGCGCCGTCTGCTTGAGGCGGGTAAAAGCGTGGTCACGTCCAATAAGGAGCTTGTGGCGCGTCATGGGTGGGAGCTGCTGGCGCTGGCCAAGAAGCATAACGTCAACTACCTGTTCGAGGCGAGCGTGGGAGGCGGGATACCTATAATACGCCCGCTGAGCCAATGCCTGCTGGCCAACCGCATTGAGGAGGTCTACGGCATCCTCAACGGAACCACAAATTATATA
>WRLW01000100.1 GCA_009777435.1 Oscillospiraceae bacterium
CGACCACCTCAGGCGCGCCGGTCTCAATGAACCGCAGGCCCGCGCGCAGGCTTTCGGCGTCCGCCATGCGGAATGCGGGGTAATTGCGCCTTATGGCGATCAGCCCTTTGTAATACTCAAATAAGTCGTTAAAGCCGCGCTTGCGCGGCCAATCCAGCCGGTTAACCGAGTCGGGCGCGTTGTAGCTGTTGTCCGAGCCGTTTTTGGTGCGCGCCATCTCCTCTCCCGCGTGGAGCAGGACAAGCCCCTGCGAGGTCAGCGCGATGGCCGCCGCCAAGCGGTTCATGGCGGCCAGCTCCTTTGTGCTGGCCGTCGGGTTGGTTTTTACCAGCTTATCCCAAAGCGTCAGGTCGTCGTGGCAGGAGACGTATGTAACGGTCTGCGACGGGTGTTTGGCCCAGAAACGGTTGCCGGGATCGACCTGCGGATGCTGTACGGCGGCGGCGAAGCCGAACTTGACGTCGCCCGCGCGTTCGGCGGCGGAGCCGTTGACGAAGCCGGACGCCTTCGCGTCGTAGTTACCGCCCCTTACGCTGTCTCGTATATCGTCGGAAAACATGGCTATGCGCGAGTTCAGGCGAAACGCGTTGTCCTTGACGGCGCGTTCGGACGGCGCCAGGGCGGACTGTCCGGCCACCCAGCCTTCGCCGTACATAAGGATTCCGGGGTCTATTTCATCAAGGCGCGCGCGTATAAGATTCATGGTTTCGATATCATGCAGACCCATCAGGTCAAACCGGAAGCCGTCTATATGATATTCCTCGGCCCAGTAAACCACCGAGTCAACCATGAACTTACGCATCATGACGCGCTCGGAGGCCGTTTCGTTGCCGCACCCGGAGCCGTTTGAGTATCCGTCGTTCTTCATCCTGAAATAATAGCCGGGCGCGAGCAGGCCGAAGCTGCTGTTGTCGGCGTCATAGACATGATTGTAAACCACATCCATGATAACGCCGATGCCGCGGCTGTGAAGCGTCTGGATCAGCCGCTTCAGCTCGCGCACGGCCGTAACGCCGTCGATCGGGTTTGTGGCGTAGCTGTCCTCGGGTGCGTTGTAATTTTTGGGATTATAACCCCAGTTATACGGAGCTTCACCCGGCGGCGGGAACGCGTCCTCGCCGTATTCAAAGCCGAAGCACGGCAGCAGATGGACATGCGTGACGCCCAGCTCTGTGATGTGGTCAAGGCCGGTCTTAACGCCGTTAGGCGTGGTTGTGCCGGATTCGGTAAGCCCCAGAAATTTACCCTTGTGATTTATGCCCGACTGCGGGTGCGACGACAGGTCGCGTATGTGAAGCTCGTATATTATAGCGTCGGTAGGGTCTTTGTGGCGGGGCCGCGCGTCGGATTTCCAGCCGGCGGGGTCTGTGGCGCTCAGGTCGATTATTTTGCCGCGCCGCCCGTTAAGGCCGGCCGCGCGGGCGTATGGGTCAACGGCCTCGTTCCAGCGACCGTCGATCTGCACCTGATATGTGTAATATTTGCCCTTAAGGTCGTCCGCCACGCGCACCATCCATGTCCCGCCGTCGCCGCGGTGCATGGGTATGGAGCGCGGCGTCTCGTCGGCAATCGGCTGCCCCGTGTCATAAAGCAGCACATTGGCCGTGGACGCGGTGGGCGCCCACAGCCGAAAGCAAGTTTCGTGCGCGGAGCATGATACCCCCAAATCACTTTCCAAATATGTGTAAAGCGTCGCGAATGCCTGTCCCGCGTATACCTGTCCCTGACGCATGGGAAACCCTCCCGTTACGCTATTTGTGAATATCATACCACATCACGCCCTGCCGTGCAAATACCGAATGTAGTGAAAAATATACTGCTGCGCGATACCGGCGTCGCCGCCGAACACGCGCGGGTCGAAATTTTCAGCGAACCGCTCGCTGAGAGCGCGCTTCATCCACACATCTAACGGGAACGCGTCCATGCGCCCCAACCCGTACAGCAGCACGCAGTCGGCCACCTTGACGCCCACGCCGCGCACGCGCATAAGGGCCTGGCGCGCGCCGTCAACGGTCATTTCCGAAAGGCCCGAAAGCGCGCCGTTCTCAACGGCGCGGGCGGCGTCGAGGATATACTCGGCGCGGTAACCCGCGCCCAGCCCGCGCAGCTCGTCAACCGACAGCCGCAAAACGGTCGCGGCGTTGGGAAAGGCGGCGCCGGCTTGCCGCGGCGGCAGATCTGCATCGGCGCAGTACGCGCACAGCCGCGTGATGACGCCGCGTATGCGGGGTATATTATTATTCTGCGAGATAATAAAGGAGCATAGCGCTTCCCAGAAATCCTGACGCAATATGCGTATGCCGCGCCCGAAGCCGGCAGCCGCGCGCATAAAATCATTAACCGCCACGCGCTCGCGCGCCGCGGCGTAATCGCGTCCAAGGTCGAAGTAGTCATGCCAAACGCCGTAAAAATCGCTTTCCGGGCAACTCAATAAAACGCCGCCGGGCGTTTCGGTTACCGTCAGATCTCTGCCAAACGCCGCGCCGCGCCATGCGCCGTCCGTTTCCGTAAAACGGAAGCATTGCCCGCAGCTAAAGGTCAGCGCGGGCGAAAAATCTTCGGTGTCCGTTATAAATACGCCGTCGCCGGTGTGGATGGCCTTCATGCCGCCGCCCTCCAAAATGCCGCGAATCCTCGGACGCTTGTCCAAATCGCGGGATATCATTATACATCTTCCACTAAAAAAGCTCAATACAAATCACTCGATTTGTAAATGTTTTTCCAGCTTATCATATTGCATATTTATCCGGCGTATGTTATAGTTATACAAAACACTGGAAAAGGATGGACGTGGCATGAAAAAACAGGTAAAGAAAGCCGTTTTGGCTTATTCGGGAGGGCTTGACACCTCCATCATCATACCTTGGCTGAAAGAGAACTACGGCTGCGAGGTGATAGCCGTGGCGGCGAATGTGGGGCAGGGGGAAGAATTAGACGGCTTAGTCGCGAAGGCCAAGAAAACCGGCGCTTTGGATTGTTTCATCGAGGATGTGACGCATGAGTTCATATATGATTTTATTTTTCCGACGCTCAAGGCCGGAGCCGTTTACGAGGGGGAGTATTTGCTCGGAACGTCGTTCGCCCGCCCGGTTATAGCGCGCCGCATAGTCGAGATAGCGCTGCGCGAGGGCGCGGACGCCATAGCGCACGGCTGCACGGGCAAGGGCAATGACCAGGTGCGTTTTGAGCTGGCCATAAAAGCCTTCGCGCCTAACATGACGGTCATCGCGCCTTGGCGTGAGTGGGATATCAAGTCGCGTGAGGAGGCGATAAGCTACGCCGAAGCGCGCAATATACCGCTGGCCATCAACCGGGAAACCAACTATTCAAAGGATAAAAATATCTGGCATTTGTCGCATGAGGGCATGGACTTGGAAAACCCGGCCAACGCGCCGCTGTATGACAAAATACTTGAGCTGGGCGTCTCGCCAGAAAAAGCGCCGGACACGCCGGAGATTATAAGCGTCGGGTTTGAGCGCGGCATACCCGTCTCGCTGAACGGCCAAAAGCTGGACGGCGCGCCGCTGATAACCGCGCTGAACGCCGCCGGCGGCAGGCACGGCGTGGGCATTGTGGATATGGTTGAGAATCGCTTGGTGGGCATGAAGTCACGCGGCGTATATGAAACGCCGGGCGGCACGATACTTTACAAGGCGCACGCGCTCCTCGAACAGCTCACGCTTGACAGGGACACTCAGCACATGAAGCATCAATTAGCCGTGAGGTTTGCCGAGCTGGTTTACAACGGCCAATGGTTCACGCCGCTCCGCGAAGCGCTGTCGGCCTTTGTGGATAAGACGCAGGAGCGGGTTACGGGCGAGGTAAAGCTAAAGCTGTACAAGGGCAATATCATACCCCAAGGCATGACCAGCCCGTGTTCGCTGCATGACCTTGAGCTGGCTTCATTCGGAGACAGCGACTATGACCAGTCCGACGCGGGCGGCTTCATAAACCTGTTTGGATTGCCTGTAAAGGTACAGGCGTTGACATCCGGCAAATAAAGTGCTGACAGACAGAAACGGGCGGTGACAAGCATATGGGAAAGCTTTGGGCGGGGCGTTTTGAAAAGGAAACCGACGCCGTTGTGGATAGCTTCAACAGTTCTATAGCCTTTGACTCGCGCCTTTACCGCGAGGACATAGAGGGCAGTATTGCGCACGCGTCGATGCTTGGGGCTTGCGGCATCATTGACGAGGGCGAGGCGGCGGGTATAGTCGCCGGGCTGGAACGGCTGCTTGAGGATATCGAGTCGGGGGCCGTTCGCTTTTCTGATGACGCCGAGGATATACACATGAACGTGGAGACCCTTCTGACCGAACGGCTGGGTGAAACAGGCAAGCGCCTGCATACCGCGCGCAGCCGCAATGACCAGGTGGCGCTTGACTTCCGCATGTACGTCATGCGGCGCATACCTGAGGTGACGGGCGGCGCGCTGAGGCTTCAGAGCGTTATAGTCAATCTCGCCGAACTGCACCTTGACACCGTTATGCCGGGCTACACTCATTTGCAGCGCGCGCAGCCCATAACGCTCGCGCATCATCTGATGGCTTGGTGTGAGATGCTTCGCCGCGACGTGACCCGTCTGGAGGACGCGCTGGCGCGTATGGGTGAGATGCCGCTGGGCGCCGGCGCGCTGGCGGGTACGACATATCCGATCGACCGTGACGCCGTGGCGCGGAAATTAGGGTTTTCAGGCGTAACGTCTAACTCAATCGACAGCGTTAGCGACCGTGATTTTGCCATTGAAACGCTCTCGGCACTGTCAATAATGATGACACACCTCTCAAGGATGGCGGAAGAAGTCATATTATGGTGCAGTTGTGAGTTCGGGTTCGCGGAGCTTGACGACGCTTACAGCACAGGCTCCTCGATTATGCCGCAGAAGAAAAACCCCGACGTCGCGGAGCTGGTGCGCGGTAAAACGGGAAGGGTGTACGGCGCTCTGACGGCGCTGCTGACGGTTATGAAGGGGCTGCCGCTCGCTTATAACAAGGATATGCAGGAGGACAAGCAGCCGGTATTCGACGCTCTGGACACCGTAGTCATGTGTCTTAAGGTGTTCGCGCCCATGCTCGCGACGCTGACCTTCAGGCCCGGCGTTATGAGGGCGGCCGCGTCCGCCGGGTTCCTCAACGCGACCGACGCGGCGGATTATCTGGTTAAAAAGGGGATGCCGTTCCGCGACGCCTATAAGCTGATAGGCAGACTGGTGGGCGGCTGCGTTAAGAGCGGAGTCACGCTTGAGGCGGCGCCGCTTGACGAGCTGAAACAGATGTCGGATATGTTCGGAGACGATTATTACGACGCGGTGTCGCTTGATAACTGCGTTTCAAGGCGACGGGTTACAGGAGGCCCCGCGCGCGAAGCCGTGCTGGAGCATATAGTGAAAATCAAGGCGTTTCTGGGTGAGAGAGAATGATAAACGTTTTCATAGACGGCGCGGAGGGTACGACCGGCTTGCGGCTTGAAAGCAGGCTTTTGGGTATGGACGGCGTAAACCTGCTGAGGATAGAGGAAAACCTGCGCAAGGACACGGACAGGCGCGGGTACTATATAAATAAGGCCGACGTCGTGTTCCTGTGCCTGCCGGACGCCGCCGCTCGCGAGGCCGCGGGCTTGGCCGGAGATACCGTAGTCATCGACGCGTCTACCGCGCACCGCACCGCGCCCGGCTGGGCATATGGTTTCCCGGAGCTGTCGCGCGCGCATTACGACGCGGTAAGGGGCGGCAATCGCATATCTGTGCCGGGCTGTTACCCGACCGGATTTTGCGGCTTGATATACCCGCTGGTAGAACGCGGGCTGATAGCGCCGGACGCGGACTTGTCGTGCTTCGGGCTGTCCGGCTACAGCGGCGGCGGCAAGCCTCTGATAGAGCGCTTTGAGGGCGGCGGCGCGGACACGTGGGGCGCGCGCCCATACGCGCTCGGCTTGAGGCATAAGCATCTGCCCGAGATGCGAAAGGTATGCGGACTGGAAAAGCTCCCGGTGTTTATGCCTGTAGTCGCGCCCATACGGCAGGGGATGATCGTGACTGT
>WRLW01000101.1 GCA_009777435.1 Oscillospiraceae bacterium
GACGCGCCGTCTGATTTTGCGCGATACCCAATGGCTTGGTGGGAAGGGGGTCCGGGTTTGCGGAAATTATTTTCAAAAAATGTATTGCATTTTCCCCTGAAACGTGTATAATGGCAGGTGTTCCCCATGCTTGACTTGTACCAAATCAAGCCGCTTGCCCGGCCGCAGTCCGCAAAAGCGAACTGCTTGGGCCGGGCAGTTGTTAGCACAACCGGCGCTTAGAGTCAGCGGCGCCGTAAGAACGGCTGAGTTCCGTGTCTTTAGGGGCGCGGAAGCTACCGGGGCCTTTGGCGCAATCGGTCAGCGCATCCGGCTCATAACCGGCGGGTTCGGGGTTCGAGTCCCTGAAGGCCCACCACCCATAATCAAGCCCGCGACAAACATTTTCTTAAAGAAAATGCTGCTGTGGGCTTTGACGTTTTACCCACCGAAACGCTCTTTCAATTTACGGTATAGGTTCGCCATGCTTTTATCGCCCTCGTTGTCAGGGAACAGGCAATATGGAAGGCTGTCGGTTTCCCTGTGCTTGATAACACAGGCGCAGCATTTTTTATGATTTTTGCAAGCGGTTTTCGGACAGGCACATTCTTTTACTTTCTCACAAGCCATCATAACACCCCTCTAACAACAATCGCTGCTGCCGGAGCAATCACAGCTTGGTTCGCTTCCGGTGAGCCAGCCTCTGATAAAAGCATAAGCGCAACCCACACCGGCATCAACGGAGATGGCGGCGAGAGGGCAGTTCTTCGCGCAAGCGCCGCACTCCATGCACAGATCCTTATCGGTGATCCGCGCCTTGCGGCCGGCTATGTCAAACACGCCATGCGGACAGACCTCGGCGCACCGGCCACAGCCGGTACACTTCTCGGCGGCGAGGGCAAGCGTCGCCACGTCTTTCAGGTATCTATGTCTAACCATCACTTTTTCCTCCCGCCAAACAGATGGACGCCGAACGTCAGCGCACCGCCGACCGCAGCCGCGCCGACAATCCACGGCAAGGCCTTCTTCATTTCCTTTTTTACGCCGGACGGCGATGTATAAGTAGAGCTTCCCGTAAAATTCATAGCGAAATAGGAAGATACGGCGGGCAGTAACAGCAATTCGCCTGTTGATTTGAGCCGGTCGCCTTTCCTGAACCGCTTTGTCAAAAGCAGATATTTCGCAGTCCAGCCTATCCCCACAAGCCAGCCTTTCCACGCGAACGCTTTGCCGGGGATATACGGGAGCAGAGCAGGCGTGACAACAGTACCGGAGAGAACCGCACCGGCATACGCGGTTACATCATGTTTATCAAATGGGCTTTTTGCGAATTGATTTGTGATGAATAGAGCGCCGAGGATAGGCAATGATTTCTGCACAGCGGGAATCAACTCCATCGGCGTCAGCACAAGCCTGTCGCGCAGGGTAAACCTCACATGCCGCATTTCATTTGTTGCTTTATAGTCGGCGACGATAAACGCTTTGATGTCGCTTGCGCGTACCGGGCCGTAAACGACAGAGAATCCCGTGCGCCTTGTGACTTCATGGGCGCTCACGCCGGGCGCTCCAAGCTGCGGCAGTATTAGTTTTTTGTGCGTCACGACATCGGAAAGCCTAACGGTTTCAACACGACTTACTATTTCATCTGTACCGAATGTCCCTTTGCCCGCAGCGCACCATACGTTGATACCCTTCGTATCAAGGATCAGAAGCCAGCAATTCAAGCCGGTCAGATTTTTCCGCAGAGTGTCAAAGGTCAGCTTGTAATTCGCGCTGACCAAGACAGGCGAATCTTCATCAGGATTCCCAAAGGCATAAAGCCCCGGTTCTACAATGTAATCCATGCGCCCGATACCCCAACGGACTTTCCATGCGCCGAGAATGTCTTTAACTGTAAGCGTGTCCGAAACCTTTTGTACGGCAAAATGCAAAGACAGCTCTGTTCCGGTATTTTTGCAAGCCGTGTTTGCGCGCCCGATAGCCTCGTTGAACCGCCGCCGTTGCGCGTAGTCTAAAATTACTTGTAACTTACGCGCAAACCAATATTCAACGCCGCTTTTTGGGTTGACATGCTTTATTTTTTCAAATAATTCCACAGAACCTCTCCTGCCCTCAATCACGATATTCCTCCGGCTCTTTATTGAAAACAAAAGCCCTGTAACCGTGTGGCTACAGGGTTTCATTTGGTGACCCACCGCGGATTCGAACCGCGGACGCCCTGCTTAAAAGGCAGGTGCTCTGCCTACTGAGCTAGTGGGTCGTGGTAAATTGGCTGGGATGGCAGGAATCGAACCTGCGGATGCCAGAGTCAAAGTCTGGTGCCTTACCGCTTGGCGACATCCCAGTACGGCACACGCCTTGGCGCCGGCGCGCGGCATATTTGCCGGCGGCGGTACGCCGTTGGGGTGGATGAGCGGAATTGAACCGCCGACCCCCAGAGCCACAATCTGGTACTCTAACCAACTGAGCTACACCCACCATGTCGGTTTTCACGCCAATATAGAATAGCTTAAAAATCTTGAAATGTCAATAGTTTTTTATTATTTCCGACGCGCCGCCCAAATACGGGCTCAGAGCGCGAGGTATGTCCACGCCGCCGTCCGCGCGCTGGAAGTTCTCTAATATGGCCGCCGTCGTGCGGCCCGCCGCCACGCCGGAGCCGTTCAGCGTGTGGACGTACTCGCAGCCCGCTTTCGCCGAGCCGCCGGCCTCGGAACGGAAGCGTATGCCCGCGCGCCGCGCCTGATAGTCCTTGAAATTGGAGCAGCTCGAAATCTCAACATAGCGCCCGTAGGACGGCATCCAGACCTCGAGGTCATATGTCTTGGCCGACGAGCTTCCAAGGTCGCCGGCGCACAGGCACACCGTGCGGTAAGGCAGCTCAAGCGCGCGCAGTACGGACTCGGCGTCGGCGGTCAGCCGTTCAAGCTGGGCGCGTGAGTCGTCAGGCGCGGTGAATTTCACCAGCTCGATCTTGTTGAACTGGTGCTGGCGTATCAGGCCGCGCGTGTCGCGGCCCGCGCTTCCGGCCTCCGCGCGGAAGCACGCCGAATACGCACAGTAAGATATGGGCAGCCCGGTAAGTATCTCGTCGCGGTGCAGGTTAGTAACCGGCACCTCGGCTGTGGGCGCGAGAAAATAATCGGTGTCCCTGACCGCAAAGGCGTCCTCCTCGAATTTGGGCAGCTGGCCTGTGCCCGTCATGGACGCGCGGTTGACCAGAAACGGCGGGAATATCTCCGTATAGCCGGCGGCGGCGTGTGAGTCGAGGAAGAAATTTATGACCGCGCGTTCAAGCCGGGCGCCCATGCCCTTGTAGAAGTGGAAGCGCGCGCCCGTGACCTTCGCGGCGCGTGCCGGGTCGAGGATGCCGAGCGCCTCGCCGATGGCCCAGTGGGCCTTTGGCTCAAAATCGAACTCGCGCGGCCTGCCCCAGCGCCGCGTCTCAACGTTGTCGTCGCCGTCGCGGCCGTCGGGCACGCTTGGATCCGGCATGTTGGGCAGTCTCAGCAGAAGCGAGTTCAGCTCGTCGCCGACGGCCCGAAGCTCGGCTTCGCCCTCCCCGACGCGCGCGGCGATATCCTTCATGCGCGACATCAGCTCCGACACGTCGCCGCCCGCCTTCTTTATGAGCGGGATCTGCTTTGACGCCGCGTTCTGCTCGGCCTTGCCGCCCTCTATCTCCTGCAGCAGCGCGCGGCGGCGCGCGTCAAGCTCCGAGACGCGGGCCACATCACCCGAGTAGTCGGCGCCCCTGCGCGCCAGAGCCGAGGCCACGCGTCCCGCGTCCTCGCGTATAAGCCTTATATCAAGCATCCTGTTCCTCCTCATGGGCCTGTGCCGGGGCGAGCGCCTTCTCAAGCTCGCCGGCCATCCGCTCGTTTTGCAGGCTGAGCCGCCCGTTTTCGGCGAGCGCGTCGTCTAACAGGCCGCCGAGCCGTTCCGCGAGGTCTGAGAGCTGCCTGTTATGCTCCCTCAGCTCGTCAAGCTCCTCGGACATGCGCCCGATCTCGGCGCGCATGGCGTCCACCGTTTGCAGGGCCGACAGCGAAAGCTGCTGCGAGTCGCGCGCGTGTTCAAGGTTCTGCTCGCTGACCTTCGACGTGTAAACATACGACGCGAGTATGAACAGCGCGGCAAACGAGAACAGCAGCAGTGAATACACGGCCAAAAACCTCTTGCCCCCGTTGGCGCGCTCTTGCTTTTTATCCGGCAGCGCGCGGATGTCCGGCCTGCCGCTTCTTTCGTTCAAAGCATAACCTCCTGATTTAATCGCTTGCGCCCCTGCCGATAAGCTGTCCCATCAGCTGTTCAAGATCCTCCGGGCTGTAGAACTCCAGCTCGACGCGCCCCCTGCGCGCGCCGGCGACTATGCGCGCCTTGCGCCCGAATAGCTCCGAGAGCCGCTGTTCGTGACCCGCCACATAGTTAGGCTCACGCTCGGCCGCGGCGGGCGGCATGTCCTCGGAATTCTCCATCTTCTTTACAAGCTCCTCGGTCTGACGCACGGACAGCCGCCCGTCAACCACGCGCGCGGCCGCGCGCTCGCGTTCGGCGTCGCCGCCGAGCTGGAGCAGCAGGCGCGCGTGGCCCGCCGTGAGGTCGCCCGACTCAAGGCGGCCCTTTATCTTGTCGGAAAGTGTTAGCAGTCTGAGCGAGTTTGCGACGGCGGGCCGCGAGCGGCCGACGCGCGTCGCCGCGTCCTCCTGCGTCAGCCCGTAGTCCTCGATCAGCATACGGAAGCCCTCGGCCTCCTCCACCGGGTTGAGATCCTCGCGCTGAAGGTTCTCTATAAGCGCCATTTCGACGGCCTTTCGGTCGTCGGCGTCGAACACCGACGCCGGCACATGCTCAAGGCCGGCCATGCGCGCCGCGCGCCAGCGGCGCTCGCCCGCTATGATCTGGTAGTAGCCGGTGGGCAGCCGCCTCACGGCGATGGGCTGCAGCACGCCGTGCTGGCGTATGCTCTCGGCAAGCTCCTCCAGCGCGCCGTCGTCAAATACGCGGCGCGGCTGATCCGAGCGCGGCTCGATTTCGGACAGGCGCAGCCGCAGCGAGCCTGTCTCGGCCTCGCGCACGGCCTCCTGCCCAAACAGCGCGCCCAAGCCGCGCCCAAGACCGGTGTTTTTCTGCGGCATCACAAAAATCTCCTTTTTATCCGGCGCACCGTTTGATAAGCTCCTGCGCGAGCGCGGCATAGCTGTCCGCGCCCTTCGACGCGCGGTCGTAGTGGATGATGGGCAGCCCGTGGCTGGGCGCCTCGGACAGCCTTACGCTGCGCGGCACGGCGGTCTTGAACACCTTGCCCGGGAAATGGCGCTTCACCTCGCCGGCCACCTGCATCGACAGGTTGGTGCGCGCGTCGAACATGGTCAGCAGCACGCCCTCTATCTCAAGGCCGGGGTGCAGCTTGCCGCGTACCAAGCGCATGGTGTTCATCAGATCGCTCAGTCCCTCGAGCGCGTAGTATTCACACTGCACGGGAATCAAAACCCTGTCGGCCGCGCACAGCGCGTTTAGGGTCAGCAGCCCGAGCGACGGCGGGCAGTCGATGATAATAAAGTCATACTCGCCGCGCAGCGGCGCGAGCGCGTCGCGCAGCCTGAACTCGCGGCTGTCGAGCGCGGCTATCTCAAGCTCGGCGGCGGCGAGCGAGCGCCCGGTCGGCAATACGCTGCCAAACGGCGTCGCGCGCACGGCCTTGGCCGCGTCCACGCCGCTTACCACCACGTCGTAAACGTTCGGGCTGGAATTCTTGTTGACGCCCATGCCGGAGGTGGCGTTGCCCTGCGGGTCGAAGTCGGCCAGCAGAACGCGGCGGCCCGTCTCATGCAGACAGCACGCCAGATTAACGGCCGTCGTCGTTTTGCCGACGCCGCCCTTTTGGTTGGCCACCGCTATAGTCACTGCTTCCATTATGTACCTCTGAACGGTTTTTCATGCCACTATTGACCCTTGGCATATTATAGCATATTATAGCCCGCCATTTCAAGCAAAGCGTGAACCCGTATTTGATATGCCGCCGCGGTAGGGGACACGCCA
>WRLW01000102.1 GCA_009777435.1 Oscillospiraceae bacterium
GCCCGGTCTCTATGGTGCGCGGCCCCATACGGTTGCCCACCGTGAGTACCTCGCCCTTGTATATCCAAACCTTTACGCCGATGCGCCCATAGGTTGTGGCCGCTTCGGCAAAGCCGTAGTCGATGTCGGCACGCAGCGTCTGGAGCGGTATGGTGCCCTCGTGGTAATGCTCGCTGCGCGCGATCTCCGCGCCGCCGAGGCGTCCCGACACCGCGGTCTTTATGCCGCGCGCGCCCATGCGCATGGCGCGTCCCATGGACTGCTTCATGGCCCTGCGGAACGAGATGCGCTTCTCAAGCTGGGACGCGATGTTTTCGGCCACCAGCTGGGCGCTCAGGTCGGGGGTCTTGACCTCCACGATATTTATGGGCGCGACCGTCTTGCCGATCATCTTCTCGATATCGGCGCGCAGCTTCTCGATGTCCGCCCCGCTGCGGCCTATGACCTGACCGGGACGCGCGCAATGAACGAATATGCGCACCCTCTGGCTGTCGCGCTCTATCTCGATGCGCGGCACGCCCGCCGTATACAGCTTTTTCTTTATATATTTGCGTATTTTATTATCCTCGACCAGCAGGTCGCCCACCTTGTTGTCACGGGCATACCAACGCGAGTCCCAGCCTTTGATGACGCCGACGCGGAGGCCGTGCGGATTGACTTTCTGACCCATGTTCGATATCCCTCCTTATTCCCTCTCTGCGACCGTGACCGTGATATGCGAGGTGCGCTTTAGTATGCGGAAGGCTCTGCCGCGAGCGCGCGGCATTATGCGCTTCAGCGTGGGGCCGGCGCCCACCAGCACCTCGGATACAAACAGCCTGTCCGTATCTATGTCCTCGTATTTGTCCTCGGCGTTGGCGCACGCGCTGTTGAGCGTTTTAAGGATAAGCTGCGCGGCCGCCTTGGGAGTGTGGGATAACACCGCGCGCGCGTATTTCACGTCCTTGCCGCGTATAAGCTCGCCCACTATAGATACCTTGCGGGGCGATATGCGCGCGTATCTTAAATGTGCCGTCGCTTGCATTCCGTATCCCCCTTACCTGCCTGAGGTCTTGCTGCCCGCGTGACCCCGGAATGTCCTTGTGGGCGCGAACTCGCCCAGCCTGTGTCCTACCATGTCCTCGGTTATATAGACCGGGACGTGCTTGCGTCCGTCATGCACCGCGAACGTGTGCCCCACGAACTCCGGGAAAATCGTGCTGGCGCGCGACCACGTTTTCAAAACGCGCTTCTGCCCCGTCTTATTCATATCCGCGACGCGCTTGAGCAGCACGGGAGCGGCAAACGGGCCTTTTTTCACACTTCTGCTCATTACTTGTATTCTCCCTCTGTAATAGTCTGCGGGAATCCCGCGCGGCCTGCGCGGCGTTTCTGGCCGGCCGCTACTTCACGCCGCGGCGCTTGACTATCAGTTTATCCGTGCGGTTGCGCGTCTTGCGCGTTTTATAACCGAGCGTCGGCTTGCCCCAAGGCGTTACCGGGCCGGGGCGTCCTATGGGCGAGCGGCCCTCGCCGCCGCCGTGCGGGTGGTCGCAGGGGTTCATTACCGAACCGCGCACGGTCGGGCGTATGCCCATGTTGCGCTTGCGGCCCGCCTTGCCGATCTGCACGTTTTCGTAGTCGAGGTTGCCCACCTGGCCGATGCTCGCCCTGCATTCCTGGCGCACGATGCGCACCTCGCCCGACGGCAGCCTGATCTGCGCGTGGCCGCCCTCCTTGGCCATAAGCTGGCTGGACGTGCCGGCGCCTCTGGCGAGCTGGCCGCCCTTGCCGGGGTACAGCTCGATATTGTGGATGACCGTGCCCAGAGGGATATTGGCTATGGGCAGGCAGTTGCCCGGCTTAATGTCCGCTCCCGGCCCCGAAACTACCTTGTCGTTCAGCTTCAGGCCGACCGGCGCGAGGATATACGCCTTTTCGCCGTCCTCATATTCAACGAGCGCGATGTTGGCGCTGCGGTTGGGGTCATATTCCAGCGCGACGACCGTCGCGGGGCCGTCCGTGCGGTTGCGCTTGAAGTCGATAACGCGGTATTTGCGCTTCGCGCCGCCGCCGCGGTGGCGGACGGTGATGCGCCCGTAGCTGTTGCGCCCGGCCGATTTCTTGATAGGCTCGGTAAGCTTCTTCTCAGGCTTCTTTTTGGTCAGGCCCGAGAAGTCAAGCACCGTCATGTGGCGGCGCGAGGGTGTCGTCGGCCTGAAGCTCTTGGTGGCCATTTTACAGTTCTCCTCCCTTGCGGTTCGCTTGCCGGACAATCGAGCCGCCCGAAGTGATTTCGCGTTTCTGCTTTTAAGTGATAATGGCTTGCCGTTCTCAACGTAGTTTGCGCCTTAGAAGGCGGGAAACCTTCGCGCCGTGAGAACGGCTTGCCGTTCTCAACGTAGTTTGTCCGCCGCCCTAAAAGGCGGGCAAACTGCCTGTTCCCCTGTGAGAATGGCTTGCCATTCTCAACGTAGTTTGCCCGCCGCCTTAAAAGGCGGGCAAACTACACCATGCCCTCGAAGAATTCTATGGGCTTGGACTCAGGCGCAAGCCTGACGACGGCTTTTTTCCATTTCGGCCGGCGGCCCATGTGGACGCCCTGCCGCTTTTGCTTGCCGTACATGTTTATGGTGTTGACGCTCATAACCTTAACGCCGAATATCTCCTCGACGGCTTTGCGTATCTCGATCTTGTTGGAGCTTACGTCCACCTCAAACGCGTATTTCATTATATCGGTCTCGGACATGGACTGCTCGGTCACTAACGGGCGGCGAATGACATCATAGGTGTTCATTTTCCGTACACCTCCTCGATAAGTCCGAGGGCGGCCTTGTCCACTATGAACGCCCCGTGGTTCAATATGTCGTATACGCTCATTACGCTTGATATGGTGGTGCGCACTCCGGGCAGGTTCCTCGCGGAGCGGTATACCTCCTCGCGAGGCTCCGGGGTGACGACCAGCGCCTTGCCCGAAACGCCCAGATTGCTTAAAAACGCCTTGAAGTCCTTGGTCTTTATGGCCGGCAGCCGCAGGTCGTCGATTACCTTTATATCGCCGGCGGCGGCCTTGGACGACAGCGCGGAAAGCATGGCCAGCCTGCGCACCTTCTTATTGACGCTGTAGTGGTATTTGCGCGGCTTCGGCCCGAAGGCGACGCCGCCGTGCGTCCATTGCGGCGAGCGCGTGGAGCCTTGGCGGGCGCGCCCGGTGCCCTTCTGCCTCCAGGGCTTGCGGCCGCCGCCCGAAACCTCGGCGCGGGTCAGCGTGGACTGCGTGCCGTGGCGGCGGTTGGCCAGATGGTTCTTTACCATCTCGTGCATGGCGGCCTGATGCGGCTCGATGCCAAACACGGATCCGTTCAGCTCGACCTCTCCCACCTGTTTGCCGTCCATATCATATACAAATGCTTTCGGCATGATAATCCGCGCCCCCTTATACGTTGTTCTTAACCGTGTTGCGCACGGTGACAAGCCCGCCCTTGGGGCCGGGCACCGCGCCGCGCACGGCGATCATGTTAAGTTCGGGGTCTACCTTGACCACCTCAAGGTTCAAAATGGTCATCTGCTCGACGCCCAGATGCCCGGCCATCTTCTTGCCGGGGAACACGCGTCCCGGATCGGTGCCGGAGCCCATCGAGCCTTGGTGCCTGTGGACGGGGCCGCCGCCGTGTGATTCGGGTGTGCGGTGGGCGCCGTGGCGCTTGATGACGCCCGCGTAGCCCTTGCCCTTGCTGACGCCGGTGACGTCTACCTGCTCGCCCGGGGCGAACACGTCGGCCTTTACGACGTCGCCTACCTTCAGCTCGCTGCCCTCAAGCTTGAACTCGCGCAGGGTCTTGCGCGGGTCTAAGCCGGCTTTTTTATAGTGCCCGGCCATAGGCTGCGTGACCTTGTTTTTCCTGACCTCGCCGAACGCCAATTGAACGGCCGCGTAGCCGTCCTTCTCAACGGTCTTGACCTGCGCGACTTCGCACGGGCCGGCCTGTATTATAGTTACCGGTATGATCCTGCCCTCGCCGTCGAATATCTGGCTCATGCCGGCTTTGCGTCCGATAATGGCTTTCTTCATGGCTTTTCTCCTTAATCATTGGTTGACGGCTCATGGGGCGTCAACATAATCGGCGATAAACGCTCAGAGCTTGATCTCAAACTCGACGCCGGCCGGCAGATCGAGGGCCATCAGGGCTTCGACCACCTTGGGGCCGGGCTTTATGATGTCGATCAGCCGCTTGTGCGTGCGGCGCTCAAACTGCTCGCGGGAATCCTTGTATTTGTGTACCGCGCGCAGTATGGTCACGATTTCCTTATGCGTGGGGAGCGGTATCGGGCCGGACACGCGCGCGCCGTTGCGCTTCGCGGTCTCCACGATGCGCTCGGCCGACTGGTCTATAAGCTGATGGTCATAAGCCTTCAGGCGGATGCGGATCATTTCCTTGTTGGCCGCGTTTGATACTGCCATTTCTGTTTCCTCCTAAGCTCGCCTTGGGCGGGCCTGTCATAGGGGGGCGGGTTGAGAAAGTCATAACGCCGCCGTGTGTGTCGCGCCGCGGGCGTACAAAAACCGGATATCCCCATATTGCCTCGGAAATCAAATATTCGGAACCCCTTATTTGATCGCCGGAGCAAAATCATCCGGTTGGCATCGACAAATAACAACGGCAATGTTTGTTGTTTCCCGTGCGCCCGATCGTCGGACTTACTCCGCCGCAGTTACCAGGCGGAGCCGGACTTGGGCCGGTTCCTTTTCTGCAATCTGCGGTTTCATCGCCTGTGATATGGGTTTGGCGCGCTTTCGCGGTCAGATTTCCGACTGTTTCGAGGCCCGTATAAAACGCGCTCCCCGCTAAATCGCGCATTGAGTAGTATACCGCCGCGCTTTTTATTTGTCAAGGATTTTTTTGAAGAATATTTCAAGAATATGAAAAATGCTAAAAATTTTCATTTACCGCTTGCAATCCGCGCGGCATATGATATAATATCGTCGGTGTGAGGTTGAAGTGTTGTGAGAGAGTGGGACGTCCCACTCTTTATTATATGATATGTGAAGGGAGTGTCGGCGGCATTGAGGATTGCCGATGAGGTGCGCGGGCTGGCCGCGCCGCTTGCCGAACGCGGCGGCTGCGCCGTTTGGGACGCCGAGTATTTGCGCGAGGGCGGCCGCATGGTTCTGCGCCTGCTGATAGACAAGCCCGGCGGCGTATCGACCGGCGACTGCGAGGCCGTGTCGCGCGCTCTGGAGTCCATACTGGACGAGCGCGACCCGATACCCGGCCCATACACGCTCGAGGTATCGTCGGCGGGCGTCGAGCGCCCGCTCAAGCGCCCGGAGCATTTCGAGGCGTCCATAGGCCGGCGCGTCGAGGTTTCGCTATACGCCCCGGACAACGGCTCGAAGCGCTGCGCCGGCACGCTCCGCTCATACGGCGGCGGCGTAATAGGTATAGAAACGCCGGACGGCGTTAGGGAATTCGATATGAAAGCCGTGTCAAGGGTCGGCTGGCTCGTATTTTCATAAGAGTAGAAAGCGAGGACATAGAGATGAACGCCGAGTTCTTCGAGGCGATAGCCGCGATAGAGAAGGAAAAAGGCATCCCCAAGGAGTACATGCAGGAAAAGATCACACAGGCGCTGATCGCCGCCTACAGGCGCGACAATCAGGGCGCCGGCGGCGAAAACGTGGTGGTCGAGTGGGACGAGAAGCGCAAAGATATCCGCCTGTCGGTTCAAAAGACGGTCGTTGAAAACGTCGAAAACGACGGCGCCGAGATTTCGCTCGACGCCGCCCGCGAGATAGACAAGGGCTACGGTCTGGGCGACGTGGTATCCTTCGCCGTCAAGACCAGAGATTTTGGGCGCATCGCCGCCCAGACGGCCAAGCAGGTCATCATCCAGGGCATCCGCGAGGCCGAGCGCGGCATGATATTCGACGAATACACCTCAAAGGAGCAGGAGATCATCACAGCCCAAATCGTGCGCGTCGATCATCGCGGCGTGACGGTCGAGCTGCCCGGCA
>WRLW01000103.1 GCA_009777435.1 Oscillospiraceae bacterium
TCAATGTCAATGGCGTAGATGGCGCGCGGCGTGCGCGTCAGAAGGCGCCCGAGCTGCTCCTCGCTGAAAATCAGCTCCTGTACGCGCTGCAAAAGGCTGATACCCGCCGTATTGGCGGCATAGTAGCCTTGAAACTCACCCTCGGATGAAAACTGCATAATCCCCTCGTATGAACCTTCGCCCACGACGTATATGACGCCGGACGATGTAACGGCCACGCCGGTCGGCTTATACCGGCTCAGCTCGGAGAACAGATAACTGTCCGGCCGGCCAAGTATCATTTCCACTTCGTATTCGGGCGAGAAAACCACGACACATTCCGCGTCATAGTCGGCCGCGTAGCAGCGGCCGTCGCTTGCCGCGAAAACACCGCGCGGTTCTTTCAGCACACCTTCGCCTATACGGATTTGTTCGCCTGTCTGTAAATCATAGCGCACAATACAGCCATTACCCGCGTCGGCAATATACATGTAATCCCCGCGAATATATAAGTCATAAGGCTTTTTGAGCGAGCCGTCCTGAAACAAAACCTGTCCCGGCAGATACGCGTCCTGTGTGCGTATCCACTCCCCGTTTACCGAGATCGTGTAGGTATACGCCGTGCCCTCGCTGGCTTGCGCGCAAGGAATAAGCCATATCGCCAACAGGCAGAGCGGCAATATGTGTTTCCAGCGCCTCGGCATATTTGACCCTCCTTTACTTAATCCCGGAATGTGCCATGGTATTCATCACCTTCGATTGCAAAACTATGAACAGGATCAGGTTTGGCAGAAACATAATCAACATCGGGGCGGCGGCGACGCCCGCCCCGGCCGTGCTGTTGCCGCCCGCGGCGCTCTGCAGGAACGAGGAGTCGCCCGCGCTGAGATTCTGCATATAAAACGCGAATGTTTTGAGTGTTTCGTCATTGATGAACAGCATGGAGGCTTCGGCGCTGTTCCATGATAGCTGGAACACGAGAATGGATACGGTAGCAAGCGCGGGCTTGACCAGCGGCACGATGATGCGGGTCAGTATCATGAAATCCCCGGCCCCGTCGATGACGGCCGCCTCGACGAGCGTATCCGGGATTTGATCGACAAACTGCTTAATCAGGAAAAGACCAACGGGCATGGCCAGCAATGGAACGACATTGGCGAGGAAGGTATTGTGCAGTCCCGTATAAGCTATCACAAAGTATCTTGGTATCATCACGGCTATCGCCACAAACATTAACGCCAGATTGTTGGCCTCTATCATGGGGCCTCTCAGCCTGAATTTCTTTTTTGACAGGGCATATCCGGCCGAAACCGACATGCAGAGCGACGCTGTGACGACAAGCGCCGTCGAGAGTATGCTGTTGAATAAATAGCGTGACGCGGGAATGGTCGTGGACGATGAAATTGAAAAAAGCCGGCGGAAGTTATCAAGCGTTGGCCGATTCACATAAAAGCGCGGCGGATAGGCAAAGAGTTCCTCCATTGGCTTAAAAGCGTTCATAAAGAAGAATACGATGGGCAGAGCCATGATAAGGCATATGGGCACAAGATAAGTGTAGAACTTAATCTGGCCGCGTGAGAAGCGTGTGGGGTTTATGCCGTTTTGTATGAGCCTGCGTTTGCTTCTTTTCGTCATTTCATCAATCCTCCTTTGACCCGAACAGTTTGAACGCGCCGACGGATGAAAGCCGGATGAGTAGCAGCAGCGCGACGCTGACGGCGGCGGCATATCCCATTTCGTATCTGAGGAAACCATAATCCTCGATATGAGGTACAATCAACTGACCGGCGTACCCCGGCGTCGGGTTGTCTCCTGAGAGCACGGTGCCCACCCTGCTTTGTGAAAAGGTGTTGACGATGGCCATGACCGCGCCGAACAGCATCTGCGGGCGTGTGCTTGGAATGGTGATATGGATGATTTCCTGGAAACGGTTGCTTACGCCGTCGATATACGCCGCTTCGTATAGCTCTTGATTGACGTTCATAATACCTGCCAGAATCGCCAGAAACCCAATGCCCATGCTTGACCACAGCGTGACGATCATCATAATCGTCAGCAGTGTTGATTCTGATTGCAGCCACAGCACCGGCTGTTCTATTATTCCGAGCTTTAGGAGCGCGTAGTTCAGATACCCGTTCTTTTCTCCTGAGAAAATCACGCCCCACACCGCGCTGAGAAGAACCCCGCCGGTCATAGACGGCAGATATATTATTATTGCCATTACTGTTCGCGGAATCTTTGTCAGCTGCGCCAGGCTCCATGCCAAAAGGAACGAAAGGATATATCCGCCCACGCCCACGACCATCGAAAAGATGATGGTGTTCGGCAGGACTTTTTTCATAAACACTTCGTCCGCCGTAAGCAGGGTAATATAATTTTTCAATCCGACGAAGCCGGGGCGCCGTATTGTGTCAAAATCCGTAAACGACAGCCCGATCGCCGCGGCGACGGGTATGATGATGAACAGCGAAAAGAGGAGGGCGTACGGGAACAGCATAATCCCGATGGAATGGCGGCCCGCGAAGCCCTTAACGGCCGCTCCGCGCGTTCTTAACATCCCGTTCATGAGCCGCCCACCGCTTCCGCAAGCCTTTCAACCGTGTCGATAGGATACGGCTTGACAGGATTACCGTCGTCGTCAAGGAATCCGAACTCCTTGAGCTTTCGGATAATCTCCCTGTCGGAAGCGATCTTCGCGCGGTCTATCGAGGCCGTCAGCCGCCAGTTGTTGGCCACCACGTTGTTCCATATGTTAGAGGATTCGCGTTCTACCATGTACCCCGCCGGATGCCGCAGGTTTTCTCTTTGCCAGCTCAGCTGCTCGAGGATGACCGGCTTATGCTCCTCCGGGTATGGGAGCTGGGAGAACGCGCTGAGATTCGCGGTGTTCCAGCGGTATTCGGTTCCATATGTGTTTTCAATAAGGTAAGAGAACTTGATCTGCGTTTCATCCGACAGCCACCATTTCAAAAATGTCCAAGCCTCGTCCGTCCTGTCTGAATCAGAGAAAATCATACAGGCCGTGCCGGCCGCGGACTGATAACGCAGGATTTCATCGCCCGCTCTCTGGCCCGGCGTGAGCGCTATATCCCAAAGGCCCTTCAGCTCCGGCGCGGCAACCGACAGGCGCATATACATATCAAACCCGCCGACGCCGATCGGCGCCTCCCCGTATCGAAACGCGTTGAAGAAATTGGCGATATATTCGCTCAGGGAGTATGCCAAAAACAAATCCGTCATTTGAGCAAAGCCCTTTACGGAAGCCTCTTGGGTAAACCCGGAGGACAGTCCGTCGCTGTTGTAAAAGTGCCCGCCGTTCTGATATAAAAACGGGCCGGTGGTGTTGAAGGTCTTAAAGCCGATGTTATTGGCCAGCGACACGTTAAAGTTCATTTCATGGCGCAGCAGCTCCGGCATCATGCTTATAACGTCATCCCATGTGTCCGGGATGGTCAGGTTTAGCTTTTCAACTATATCCTTTCTGTAGTAAAGGACTTGAAAATTAACGCTTTCCACAGCCCCGTAGACGCCGCCGTCATAGCAGAGCGGCACAAGACCCTCTATGTTATACCGCCGCGAGTAAAAATCCAAGAAATCGCCGTATTCCAACAGGTTTTTAGCCGCTCCGCGGATAGCGAAGTCATACGGCAGATGAAACGGTACTCCCATAACGACGTCCGGGCCGGCTCCGGCCGCGCTGGCAAGCACCAGCTTCTGGGCGTCGGGCATGATGGAGAGCTGGATGTTTGTCCTGTTTGCCGCGTTGTAGTCACGGTCAATAAGCTGCTGGAGTATCTCCGCGTGCTGCATGGACATTCCGGCCCAGACCTGCAGCTCGTTTGAAGCCATAGAACCGTCCGCCGCGTATCCGGCCTGTCCCGCGCCTTTTGAAAATGTGTTTATAAACGCGAGTATGCTCTCCCCGGCGCTTGTAAAAAATGGCGCCGAATCCGCCGGGAGGGCGGCGCCGGAGGTCAGGTATATTCGATCCAGCGACAGGGGCGTCTCAATCAATTGCTGCAATACATTCCCTATGGACGCGCTGACCGAGGTATCCCCCTCGCTGATGAGGTTCACCTTATTGGGCAGTTTGCGCGTGTCCTTGCATATATTGCGGAGTATTTCAGCGGCATAAATCAAATCAGACGCGTATACAGGCTCAACGCCCGGCGATGAGGACAGCCTTGAATAACACTGCTCAAGCTCATCCGCCGCTTGCAGCAGACGCCCCGGTATCCCCGGCAAATACGCGTCCATATCCCATGTGCGGTTTTTATCCGTGTTACCCGCCGTGAGCTTCTTGAGATCCATGCCCATATCCGCGATGTCATGCAGTATCCGCGTTAAATCGTGGTATACGTCCTCCTCCGGCCCAAGCACGGCGGTCAGGGCCAGAGTGTGCGTCCCTTTTTCCAAGTAAACGGCGTCGCCGCTTGGGATATAGTTTTTATATTCGTCCATACGGGTGGGCGCGAACGGCACCTGCAAATGCGCATCCGAATAGTGGGCTCCGTCAATCTCCAAACGGCGGTACGACAGCTTTCCGGGCCGCGAATACTGGCTGTATCGGAAACCGACCTTATAATAGCCGGACTCCGGCGCCTCAAATGTCCACAATATTTTCTGGCCCGCGGTTTTCCATGAGCTTTGCTCAATCGTGTTCATGATTCGCCTGTGTGTGTCGTATGGCGATAAAGCCGGATTGCGTATTCCTTTGGCGCGAATAAAGGAATCGGATTTTAATGTGTAGTTCTCCGCTTCCAACATGATAAGAACGCCGTTTTCAGCTTGCCCGGCGTCCGCCGCGCCGCCGCCGTCTTTCTCCCTTAACACCCAAGCGCGCTCCAGCAGGACTTCCTGCGTGTTTGGCTGAAGGTAAAGCACACTTTTGCCCGCGGGCAAAAATAACGACACATCCTCCGCCCCTACCGACCCCTGAAGCGTCATAGCGGCGGACACAGGCACGTCCAAAGCGTATTGCTCACGGTTCAAATTATTCCCATACCGGTCGGCGGGGAACGGCGTATTGGCGTCTCTCCATATAACCGGGAGGGTCGCGCGGACAGCGCCTTGCTCGGTTTGCAATGAAAACACGGCGTCCAATACGGACGGATCAGGCAGGGTATACCGCAGCGCGATCCTATACACGCCCGCTTCCTGTAAGTCAAGCGGGATACCGGCCGTCGAGCCGGGCAGGAGAAGCAATCCCCCTTCATGGCTCCGCCCGCCGGAAGCCGTTATGTCCTGCCAGGGAATGGTCTGAACTATGCCGGGAAATACGCTCCATCTCTGCGCGCCTATGTCGGTTCGCCGCAGCGCCGCGTCGGGAAGCTTATCGCCGTATCTGCCGGCAAAGCAAAGGGACAGAATGACAAAAGGCGCTATGATAACTGAAACAGAGAAAATTAAAATCCGCTTTTTCACATTCCGTCCCTCCCTTTCTCTGATATCGCGGTACTCGCTTTGGGTGCGCTAACCGTTGAATTCGGCTTGAACGGCGGCTAACTTGTCGAGGAAGTCGTTCCAGTAGCTTTGAATGACCGCCGTGGCTGTTTTGTCAAACTCGGCGGCCACGGACGCGGCTTCGGTGATGCCGTCCCGCACCTCGTTGCCCATAGGACTGAGATATTCGTCGTTGACCTGCGACCAGCCCGGAACCAGCTTGCTGAGATCGGCGCGGAAGGAGTTTTTCATATTGTCATACATATAGACAATGCCCTCCGTGACGCCGGGGAGATTCTCAAAGCGGCCGCGTATTTCGGGATGATTGGTCGTCGGAATGTAGAAATCATTGGCGACGGTATACTCGGCGGTGTCGCCGTTTTCATGAATCGCCATGCGCTCCAGATTACCCTCCAAGCTGTAAGTGAAGAAGCGGGCGACCTCAAAAGCCGCCTCGGGATCCCGCGCCGTGGAAACGACCCAGGAGCAGTCAACGTGCATGGGCAGATGACCCGGAGCGTCGTTGCCCTG
>WRLW01000104.1 GCA_009777435.1 Oscillospiraceae bacterium
CTTGCTCGCGAACATGATTATCCTCGCGGGATCGCACAGCGCCGTTATCTCACGGCACAGCTCCATTACATCGTCCATATAACCGCCCCCTTCCATAATACACCAAAACGTGTATCCTGGCAACATTTTTAACAAACGCCCGGCTTGGTTTCGGGTTTACATCAGGCGCTTTTGAGTGTATAATGGATTCGCACGGTGAAATCACCGCCGGAAAGGGTGCGCCCATGAAGGAGACCATATACACCATACCTATAAACGAGGCGTTTGATACCGCCGGCGGCGCGTGCCCCGTGTGCGTTCTGGCGCGCGGCCTTGACCGCGACGCGCTGGATTATGTTATGGGCGCGGCCATGATGGAGCCGGACGTGCGTATCGAAACCAACAGGCTTGGCTTTTGCGCGTCGCATATGGACTCCATGCTTCAAATGGGCAACCGCCTTTCGCTCGCGCTGATGCTTGAAAGCTATCTGCTCGAACAGCGCGCAACACTGGCGTCGGCAAAAAACGACCCGGCCTCGACCTGCTTTATATGCTCCCGGCGCGACGGCTATATGGCCGCCTATTACCGCAACATGCTTTACATATGGGAAACGGATCAGGCGTTTCGCGAAAAGTTCGCCGCCGCGCGGCTTTGCTGGCCTCATATCGGCGCGCTGATGCACGGCGCCGCGGCCGGTCTGGGGCGCAAGGCTCTGCCCGTATTCAGGGCGGCGCTGCTCGATATGGCCTATGAGCGCTTCGCCGCGCTGACGCCGCCGGTTTCCACGTTCTGCCAAAGCTTTGACCATCGCAACGCGGACAAGCCGCTGGGCGACGCTAAATACGCCGTCGAGCGGGCCGTCGAGTGGCTGAAAGGCCCAAGGTAGAGTATGGACGGCCGTTACTGCGTTATCGACTTTGAAACCACCGGGCTAAGCCCCGCCGGAAGCGAAATCATTGAGTTTGCCGCGGTGCGCGTCGAATACGGCGAGCCGGGCCTGAACCTGTCGTCGCTGTGCAGGCCGCACGGCCCCATTTCGGCCCAGATTACCGCCATCACCGGCATCACTTGGGAAATGACGGCCGGTTACCCGCACTTCGAGGAGCTGCTGCCCCTGCTTTTGGACTTCATCGGAAAAGACGTCGTGGCCGCCCACAACATAGGCTTCGACAAGGGCTTCTTAGACGCTTACTGCCGCAGGGCCGGCATAGAATTCGCGCCGCCCGCCGTATGCACGCTGGCGCTGGCGCGCAGGCTGCTGCCCGAATTGGAAAACCATAAGCTCGGAACGGTGGCCGCCCGGCTCGGCATACAAAACAGCTCGGCGCACCGCGCGCTCGGCGACGCCATGACCACCGCGAAAGCGCTGATAAAGCTGCTTGAGCTTGATGAACTGAAGCGGCGTGATACATACGGAGGGAGAATTACATAGTGAGGTTGCTGTCGCTCGCGCTGGCCTTAGCCATAACACTGACCGCCGCCCCGGTTTACGCGCTGGCGGCGCCTGCCGCCGGCGAAGCCGCGGATATATTGCAAGACATTGAGTCCAGATACTCGATAGGCGTCACCGTCGAGGATTCCGGCTACTGGGACGCCGGCTATATCGCCGGGATTCGCGACGCGCTCGACGCATTCCCGCCGGGCATGGTCGAACAGGCTCTGGAGTTTTTCCATATGATGTCCGGCTCCAAGCCCCATGTATATCTTAAACGCGAGAACTCCGGGCATGGGGATTACCTCGCCGTCACGACGCACACCGGCAGGTATGTGGTTACAGTCGATGTTTTCAACAGAAACGGCGTAACCGCGACCTTCGCTCACGAGCTTGTGCATATCTTCCATTTTTATATTATGGATAATTTCGGCGACGCGCGCCTGCCCAAAATATATGACGCTCTGAACGGCGAGCTCGGCTATGTGGGCGGCGACTGCTTCGACGCGCGGTATCGCGGCCATATAGGCGTGTACTTCCCCAGCGCCTACGCGATGCACGATTATATGGAGGACGTCGCCGAGCTGTTTTCCATGCTGTGCCTCGACCCCGGGCTGTATGGCCGTTACGGCGCCGCCGGCGTCCCCCTGTCCGAAAAGTCGTTCTACACCGCCAACGAACTCATGCGCCGCGTCATAAGCCCGCTCACGGGCGCTCACGGCGCTCAGTGGCGGCATGACGTGTTTGACGACCCGCGCGAGTTTTCGCGCATATCGGCCGGTCTGAGCGACTGGGCTTTGGGGCCTTATAAACAGGCAATGGAAGCAAACCTGCTGCCGCCGGACGATTTTTTGTCCGACCGGCCGCGTGAGGCCATGACGCGGCTTGATTACAGCTTCTTCGCCGCGCGCCTTATCGAGGCGTCTACCGGCGGCTCCCTGCACCGGCTGGCCGTCTCGCTCGGCGCCGGCTCCACATTCGGCCGGCGTTCAAGGCTTCCCTACGGCGACATACCCGAACAAGACCGCGCGGACGTGTACAGCAACCTGTTTTACCTGTATGAGCTGGATATCATGCAAGGCGTCGGCGACTCGAATTTCGCCCCCGGCATGACCCTGACGCGCGCGCAGGCGGCGGGTCTGCTGACCAATGTGGCCAAGGCGCTGGGGGTATACTCGGAGCCGCCCGCGGCCGTCTACGCCGACGCGCATCAGATACCCTACTGGGCGCTCGACGGCGTGGCGTTCATGACTTACATCGGCGTGATGGAAGGCACGGGCGGCGGTAATTTCTCGCCCAACGAACCCTATTCATACGAACAGGGCCTTATCTCGATACTGAACATGTATAATTGGCTGGCGTCGCGGTCTATGATATTAAGCGCGGCGGCATAAAACGGCGGCCCGCGGAAAGGCCCGGAATCAGCGTCCAAGGCGCGGGCGCCGCCTCGCCGGTCAATAATAACCCTTGAAAAAAATGAATTACATGATATAATCTTGGGACAAAAGGAGGGTGCGACAGGCTTTGGGACAATATAAGCGGGTGCTGCTCAAAATCAGCGGCGAGGCTTTGGCCGGACGCGACGGCGTTAACATTGACTTCGATATCCTGCGCGGCGTCTGCGCGGAGATTAAGCGCTGCGCCAACGCCGGCACACAGATGGGCGTCGTGGTGGGCGGCGGCAATATATGGCGAGGCGCGCGCAACGGCGCCAAGATGGATCGCACGCGGGCCGACCATATGGGTATGCTCGCCACGGTCATCAACTCTCTGGCGCTGGCCGACGTGTTTGAGTCGCTGAACATGCCCGTAAGGGTTCAAACAGCGCTCGAAATGCGTGAGATCACCGAACAGTACGCGCGCGCGCGCGCCGTGCGGCATTTGGAAAAGGGGCGGGTGGTTATTTTTGCCTGCGGCCTCGGCAGCCCTTTCTTCTCGACCGACACCGCCGCCGTCCTGCGCGGCGTGGAAATCGGGGCGGACGTCGTGCTGCTGGCCAAGAACATCGACGGCGTGTACAGCGCCGACCCCAGCTCCAACCCGGACGCCGTTAAATTCGACGAAGTGTCCTATGAGGATGTGCTGCAGCGGAGGCTGGGCGTCATGGATCTGACCGCCACCTCGCTGGGTATGGACAACCGCATACCCGTATACGTTTTCGCGCTTCGCGACCCCGGCAACATTTACCGTGCCGTCATGGGCGAAAAGATCGGAACATTGGTGGAATAAACAAAGGAGGGATCCCCTGTGAAGGGCGCTTATGAAGAATACGAATCCAGGATGAAAAAAACCGTCGAAGTCCTCGTGTACGACTTCGCGACACTGCGCGCCGGACGCGCCAACGCCGCCGTTTTGGATCGCGTCACGGTCGATTATTACGGCTCCCCCACGCCCGTACAGCAAATCGCCACGGTCGCCACGCCGGAGCCGCGCGTATTGACCATCCAGCCTTGGGATCAGACGGCGCTGAAGCTTATCGAGAAGGCCATCCAGTCGTCGGATCTGGGCATCAACCCGCAGAATGACGGCAAGGTGCTGCGGCTTATCTTCCCGCAGCTCACCGAGGAGCGCCGCCGCGAGTTAGTCAAGCAGGTGCATAAATACGGCGAGACGGCCAAGGTATCCATACGCAACATCCGCCGCGACGCCATCGAAAAGCACAAGGACATGAAAAAGAAAAGCGAGATCACCGAGGACGACCTGCGCGAGTCCGAAAAAGACTTGCAGGAGCTGACCGATAAGTTCTGCAAGGACATCGACGCGCTCGCGGCAAAAAAAGAAAAAGAGCTGCTGGAGCTTTAACCGGCGCCCCTTAACACGCGCGGCGGCGCAAAACATCAAGAGGTATTTTTGCTATGGACTCGGGAATTCCAAAGCATGTGGCCATCATCATGGACGGCAACGGGCGCTGGGCGCAGAAGCGCGGCCTGCCGCGCTCGGCCGGCCACGCGCGCGGCGCGGAAACCTTCCGCAAGATCGCGACGGCCTGTAAGGAGTCCGGCGTAAAGTATTTAACCGTATATACCTTTTCGACCGAGAACTGGAAGCGTCCCGCCGACGAGGTGTCGTCCCTTATGTCGCTTCTGCGCAAGTATCTGGCCGAAAGCATCGACAGCATGGAGCGCGACGGCATACGCCTTAAATTTCTGGGCGACGTCGGCGTTATGCCGCCCGACATACTCCAGCTCATACGGCATACCGACGATATCTCAAAACGTGTTGACGGGATGCAGGCCAACGTGTGCCTCAAATACGGGGGCCGCGCCGAGATTACGCGCGCGGCTCTGCGCGCTCACGCGGCATTGTCGTCCGGCGAGCTGAAAGAGCTTGACGAGGACGCGTTTTCGTCGTTTTTGGACTCGTCGGGCATACCCGACCCCGACCTTATCATACGCACCGCGGGCGAACTGCGGCTGTCAAATTTCCTGCTGTGGCAGGCGGCGTATGCCGAACTGGTTTTCGTAGACGCCCTGTGGCCCGATTTCACGGTCAGGCACCTGAAATCCGCCTTCGGGCAATACTCCGGGCGCGTGAGACGTTACGGCGGGTGAGGCCGCCGGCGTTCACCGCGACTCTTTATGGGGGGTGAGCTTACCTTGAGAACGCGCGTAATAGTCGCTCTGCTTCTGCTGCCGCTGCTGTTCGCGGTGCTGTACTTCGCCCCCGCCTGGGTGCTGCCCCTGGCCATTTCACTTGTCAGCGTATTGAGCGTCTATGAATTGCTCGGCGTTTCGCGCTTTGTTCAGAAGAAGCGCGTTTTGGCATACGCGTTCATCTTTTCGGCGTTAGTGCCGCAATATGATTACTGGGACATACCCGGCATGTACGCGGCGGCCGGGCTTTTGCTGTTTGTCGCCGCGCTGTTCGCGGAGGGTATCGCGGATCCCAAGACCGTTACCTTCGACGTCATCGGCTGCACGTTTACCTTCAGCCTTCTGTTCCCCGTTTTTCTGGGCTCCATATCCCGGATTATGACCGACGCGGCTTTTGGGGAATATATAGTGCTGTTTATCTTTATCGTGCCGTTTATGGGCGATATATTCGCCATGCTTATAGGGCTTGCCTTCGGACGCCATAAGCTGGCCCCCGTAATCAGTCCCAAGAAGTCCGTGGAGGGCGCGGCGGGCGGTCTCGCCGCCGCCATGCTGTTCTCGGCGGTATACGGGTTTATCCTGCAATTCGCCTTTTCATTCACGGTCAGCTATCCGCGCATACTCCTGACGGCCCTGCTCGGCTCGCTGGCCGCGCAGTTCGGAGACCTTGCCATGTCCTATGTCAAGCGCGGGTTCCATGTCAAGGATTTCGGCAACATACTTCCGGGTCACGGCGGCATATTCGACCGTTTTGACAGTCTGATTTTCTCCGCGCCCGTGGTTGAGCTGGCGTT
>WRLW01000105.1 GCA_009777435.1 Oscillospiraceae bacterium
CTCCCCCCGTGGAGCCTTGCCCCCACATCACTGCGCAGTCCGTATGTCAACATATTGTCCCTCGTTCTCCTTCAACCATGCGTCAAGGCTGTCCTCGCGGACAAGGACGCGCTTTCCGATACGAATAGCGGGGAATCCCTCCGTATTGAACAGACGATACGCCATTGCCCGAGAGCCAAGAATCGCGGTCAGGTCATGCGCCGAGAACATACGCACCTTGTATTCGCGTGTTTCCATCGTGTTTCACCATCCTTTACTTTAACATGATAATCATGCTATATTGTTAAGATATCATGATATATTTGTTTTGTCAACTCTTATTTTCTTGACTTTACTTTTTTATTTTTCTGTGTTATCATGCTTTTGTGGGGGGAATGATTATCATGTTTAACAGAATTACGAAATACAGAAAAAAGGCTGGCTTATCGCAAGCAAAAATCGCTGAACTGTTGGGGGTTGCGCAGAACACCGTTAGTTATTGGGAAAGAGGTATAAACACACCTTCATATGAAACACTGGAGAAGCTGGCGGTTATTTTCAACTGTGAAGCCGATAACCTTTTACAGCCCGGCAAATTCCATCCTGTTTCAGATACCCCCATAAAAAAAAGAGAACCTGACCGCGATACTGAAGAAGTCTACAGAACACTTGATAAAATCAATCATGCTACTGGTTTTATGTCTAAAGATGAAGTGTTCCGTCTTTATGACATTGCTAAATCTGCGTTTCCCGATGCGTTCATTAACTCCGAGAGGGTTCGCAACATTGTTGATAATGCCAAGCGCAACAGACCGTAGTATGGATATGGAGGAATAAGCCATGCCCAAAACATCCACCACCCGCGCCGCGCAGGGGAGCGGCACCATACGGCAACGTAAAGACGGACGCTGGGAAGCCCGATACACAATAGGCCGCGACCCCGGCACGGGCAAGCAGATACAGCGGAGCGTATACGGCGCGACACAAGCTGAAGTGCGCAAAAAGCTACAGCAAGCGGCGGTCGATATCGACAACGGGGTATATATTGAGCCGTCGAAGCTGACCGTCAGCCAGTGGCTTGATATCTGGACGGCCGAATACTTGGGGAGCGTTAAGCCGCGAACAATGGATTCCTACAAAACCACTTGCAAAACACATCTAAAGCCTGAGCTTGGGGCTGTCAAGCTGAAATCTTTGCCCGCTCATACGATTCAGACGCTTTACAATAAGCTCCACAAAGGAACGGCTGACAAGAAAGGGCTTTCGGCTAAAACCATTCAAAACTTGCACGGCGTTCTTCACAAGGCTTTACAGCAAGCCGTCAAGCTCGGTTATCTTCGGTTCAACCCTGCGGACGCTATCGAGTTACCGCGAGTTGTCAAGAAAGAGATTGCACCGTTTGACGATGAGCAAATATCGGCGTTTTTGTCCGCTATCAAAGGGCATAAATGGGAAGCCCTGTTTTTGACAACCATTTTTACTGGTATCCGTCAAGGTGAGGTTCTCGGGCTTACATGGTCGTGTGTTGACTTTGAGCTTGGCACAATCTTAATTGACCGACAGCTACAGCGAAACAGGACATCAAGCGTGTATGAGCTTGTATCAACCAAAAACAGCAAAAGCCGCCGCTTATCTCCCGCGCCGTTTGTAATGGCGGCATTGAGAGAGCAACGGCGGCTACAGGCGGCTACACGTGATTTGGCTTGTGATTTATGGCAAGATTCCGGCCTTGTTTTCACAAATGAGTTTGGGCGCTATCTTACCGCTAAATCCGTCTACGGTGAGTATAAGCGGATTGTCACTCTCATTGACTTGCCGTCAGCACGTTTTCACGACCTCAGACATTCCTATGCCGTGTCTGCACTAAAATCGGGTGACGATGTAAAGACCGTCCAAGAGGCTTTGGGACATCACACGGCGGCGTTTACTCTCGATGTATACGGTCATGTCACCAACAGAATGAAGCAAGAAAGCGCGGCACGTATGGAGGCGTTTATTCAAAGGGTCAATAATGAGCGCCCCGAACTGTAAAGGGTCAATTAAAGGGTCAAAAAGGCAAAACAGACATGAAAAAGCCCTGCAATCCTTGGGATTGCAGGGCTTTAGCGTGGAGCGGGTGGCGGGAATCGAACCCGCGCCAGCAGCTTGGGAAGCTGCTACACTGCCATTATGCAACACCCGCGCGTTTGGAGTTCTTTGGCATTATATCACAAGCCGGAGAGAGGCACAAGCCCTATTTTTTAACACCTCGCGGGATAAACCCACAAAGCCCTTGACATAGTGCGCGGGGTGTGCTACTATACATTGCATACTAATCTCATATGTATTGTGTGAAAACACTGGAACAAAGGGTATTCTTGACGCCGAGGGGCGAAAAAAGGCGCGGACGCGCCCAATGCGGTAATGGAGGGAACCGAAAATGACCATAGCGAACAGTCTTACAGACCTGATCGGAAAAACCCCGCTGCTCCGGCTGTGCAAATACGCCGAGGCGCAAAAGCTGGGGGCTTCGCTTGTCGCGAAGCTGGAATACCGCAATCCGGCGGGCAGCGTAAAGGATCGCATCGCGTGGGCCATGATCTATGACGCGGAAAAGAGCGGGAAGCTGAAACCGGGCGCCGTGATTATTGAGCCTACCAGCGGCAACACCGGTATCGGCCTTGCCTCCATCGCCGCCGCCAGAGGCTATCGGGTTATGCTGACCATGCCGGAGACCATGAGCGTGGAACGCCGCAAGCTGCTTGCCGCTTATGGCGCGGAGCTTGTGCTGACGGACGGCGCAAAGGGCATGAGCGGCGCCATAGCCAAGGCGGAGGAGCTGGCGGCCGAAACGCCGGGCGCGTTTATGCCCGGACAGTTTATAAACCCCGCCAATCCGCGGATACACGAAGAAACCACCGGCCCGGAGATATGGGAGGACACCGGCGGCGAACTCGACATTTTTGTGTCGGGTATCGGCACAGGCGGCACCATCACCGGCGTGGGGGCCTTTTTGAAAAAGATGAACCCCGGTCTCAAAATAATCGCGGTCGAACCCGCGGATTCGCCGGTGCTGTCCGAGGGGCGTACCGGCCCGCATAAGATACAGGGTATAGGCGCCGGGTTTGTCCCCGAGATATTGGACACATGTATTTACGACGAGATCATAACCGTGCGGAATGAGGACGCCTTTAAGACGGGCCGCGAAATCGCGCGCACCGAGGGCCTGCTTGTCGGCGCGTCCTCCGGCGCGGCGGTGTGGGCGGCGGCGCGGGCGGCCCGGCGCCCGGAAAACAGCGGCAAAACCATTGTGGTCATACTGCCGGATACCGGGGAGCGGTATCTCTCAACGCCGCTGTTTGAATAAATAGACGGGCCGGCTGCCCTCAAATATAGTATTCATCCGCTCCGGCGGGCTTGCAGTCGTCAAGTATTGATTGAAGGGTGATGCCGTCGAGATACTCGCTCATCACCCCCGCCAAGCCCTGCCACACGGGAAGCGTCTTGCAAGAACCGCTGCGCTCACACTGATTTGGGGTATTCTCCATACAGGCGACAGGAAATATCCCGCCCTCGGTGATCCGGAGTATCTGGCCGACCGTATAGTGAGATGGCTCTTTGGCGAGCATGTAGCCGCCCCGATGCCCCCGGTTCGTGCGCAACAGATCCGAGCTGTTGAGCAGTGTGACGATATGCTCAAGGTATTTCTTTGAAACGCCCTGCCGCTCCGCTATATCCTTCAGGGGGATATATCCCTGATCCCTCCGCTCGGCCAAATCCAGAAGCAGCCGGAGCGAATACCGCCCTTTTGTTGAAAATTTCACTTACTTCACCCGCCTGATTGCATATTATTTGATGTATTAAACATAGGTGTACTACGCTTTCAAGAGACGCCCGGATACTCGTTGCACAGCAGCCTGAACGGCGGCTCGTCCTCCTCGATGGCGGGGAACCGCCCTATAGGCTCAAAGAAACGGTTGTCGGAGTTATCGTCGTTTACCTGACTGACCTCGCCGATAAGAACGGGGCCGTGTCCGGGCTTGGCCCAAAACGCGTGGTACATGCGCCGCGTGAGGGTTACGCTCGCGCCGGGCGGCAGCTCAAGCTCGGCGCCGGCCGGGACTGTGAGCTTTACGCCGTCGAGAGATACCGTGACGTCCGAGCCGTCAAGCCCGTCGTTTTGATCCGCGTTATACAGCCGCGTAACCAATATTCCGCCGCCTCGGTTTATGATGTCCTCCATCTTGCTCCAATGGAAGTGCATGGGGCAGACCTGACCCTCGCGGCTTATCAGCAGCTTCTCCGCATAGGTTTTAGGATAGCCCGGGCAATTGCCGTTTCGCATTGTGAACAGCGCCAGACCGACGGAGCCAAAGTCGCCCAGCCCGTAATCGGTGACGTCCCAGCCCAGCATGTTGTCGCGTATCTCGTCGCATTCATGCCGCTTGGAACGCCAATCCTCGGGCGTCCACGCGGCAAAAGGAGGAAGCCTGAACGACAGCTTGTCCGCAAAGCATATGGCGTCGCGTATTATAGAGTTTATTTCGGAACGCTTCATAACGCGATAACCCTTTCATCGATAGGATTAACTATATTATAACATAAGCCGCCGTCGGATTCCACAAAAAAAACGGCCGCGGCGGGCAAGAGCATAATATATATTCGCCTGTTTATGCAGCCTGCGACGCGCAATGCGCGCCCATACATAGAAATCCCTCATTTTGTGGTGTAGGGGCGGCCATTGGCCGTCCGCGCCCTATCAGTAAATGCTCTTGCCCTGCGGCCGCGCATGACCCCCGGCCGGGAAAACCTCCCGGCCGGCGAAGCGACTATTAAATTAAGAACAGCAGCCCGAGGAGGATGAGCATGTCGGGATCCTGCGTTTCGTCGTAGAGGTACAGCAGCAGTACAATCAGCAGTATGTCGCCGCTGTCTAACCCGAGCCCTTCCAGAAGGCCGCCCTGCCGGAAACCGGACAACGCGTCGCGCAGCTGCCCGATGTCAGGCAAGGCGCTGCGGTCGCGGCTCGGCTTGTCCGGGCGTTCGCGCCGATCGCGCTCCCCGCCGCGTGCCTGACGCCGCTCGTCAGACCGGCGCTTACGCTCGGCGAGGCGCCGGTCGCGTTCCTCGCGTCTTGCCGCGCGGTCGCCGCGTTCCGACGCGTCCGGCTTTGACCGCTCCCGGTTACGCGTCCCGCGGTCGCGCGCCGGTTTGGTCTCAACGCCGGCGGCCGCTTCGGCGCCGCGCGCGGCCTTGCCGGTCTCCTCCGCGATTGAGGCTTCGGCCTCAGCCGCTGCTGAGGCCGCCGCTGAAGCCGCCGAAGCTTCGGCGGCCGCCTGACGGCGTTCGGCGTCGATGCGTTCATGGGCGTAGGTAAATTGCGGCTCGTATTCCGGCTCGAAAAAGCCGCCGTTTTTTATGTATCGGCTGTACATAGCCTCACCTGTTTCTGCGTGTTAGGGGTAAGTTTATGCCCTTGAAAAGCGAACCGAACAAATCTACGCCCAGCGCCTCTCTCGCGACGTGCGTAAGGCGAAGCGTTTGCAGGGCGCGATCCACGCGTTCGCGCCGGTCGGGGTGCAGATATGGCTTCATGGCTTGTAAAACGGCCGTTTTCTGGGGGTCGTTTTCGCGGTTATACGCGCTCCAAAGGCGCATGAATTTACTTAACAGGGCGGGGTCTATGGCGGGCGGTGCGCCCGCTGAACCTTCCTCCGGCTGCATTCTCCCCTCTCGCTAGCCAGCCTTGGTGGGGTGCGCTGGGTCGCCTTCGGCCGGGGCTGGTTTCTTTGTAGGTTT
>WRLW01000106.1 GCA_009777435.1 Oscillospiraceae bacterium
AAACCAAAGCGTCGTCGGCTATAACCGCGCCGGTGTCCCGATCCGTTATAACGCCGCCGGCGGACATCAGCTTAAGATATTCGGTGACGCGTTCAAGCCGGCCGTCCTTATCGATGCCGCACACGCCGCGGGAAACCGTGCCGTACTCCGACATGGTGTTGCCGGCGCGAAACCCGGCCATGCAGCACTCATATGGTTTTTGGCCGCCCGCGCTTTGCAGGAAGCGGCTCACAGCCTCAAATGCGGCCGCGCCGTAAAAATCGTCGGCGTTGACGACGCAGAAAGGTTCATTGACCATTCCTTTTACGCACAGGACGGCGTGTCCCGTTCCCCAAGGCTTTACCCTTGAACCCGGAACCTGCACATCCACAAAATCGCCCTGCCGCTGGCACACATAGTCAACGGGCACGCGGCGGGCTATCGCCCGTCCCGTCCGCTGCTTGAACTCATCAATAAAATCCTCCTTGACGATAAATACAACGCGCCCAAAGCCCGCCTGCACGGCGTCGTATACCGCGTATTCAAGGATGATTTCGCCGTTGCGGCCAACCGGCTCTATCTGCTTGAGACTCCCGTAACGGCTGGCCATTCCCGCCGCCATGACAACCAATGTCGGTTTCACCCGTGTATCAATCCTTTCAAGATTCGCGGATAAATCAATGCCTGAAGTGCCTCATCCCGGTGAAAACCATCGCGATGCCGTGTTTGTCGCAAGCGTCTATGGAGTCCTGATCCTTTCCGGCGCCGCCGGGCTGTATGATGGCCGTTATACCGGCCGCCGCCGCCGCTTCAACACAGTCGGGGAAGGGGAAGAAAGCGTCGGACGCCAGCGCGGCGCCTTTCAGCGCGTCCGTGCCGAGTGCTTCAATTCCGTACTCTATGGCCTGCTTGGTCGCCCGTATGCGGTTGAGCTGGCCGGGCCCTATGCCTACAGACTGCCTGTCCTTCGCTATGGCTATGCCGTTGGACTTGGTGTACTTAACCAGCTTCCATGCAAAGCGCAGATCCTCAAGCTCTCTTTCGGTCGGGGCGCGTTTGGTGACGGTCGTAAGCTCGCCGCCAAACAGCCTTGAGTCTACGGTCTGCGCCAGCAGACCTCCCGACACCGATTTCAGATCCAAAGCGTCCTCCGGCTGGCGGCTCAAAAGATTCTCTAATTTGAGAATTCTTATGTTTTTCTTGGCTTTCAAGATATCAAGAGCCTTGCCGGTGAATGAGGGCGCGAGCAGTATCTCAACAAAAATCTTATTTATTTCCGCGGCCGTGTCCGCCCCGACCTCGCGGTTGCATACGACGATGCCGCCAAAAATAGAAACGGGATCGGAGTTATAAGCCTTGAGATACGCTTCGTGCAGAGAGGGGGCGCTTCCCGCGCCGCAGGGATTTGAATGTTTGCACGCCACCACGGCGGGCTCGTCGAATTCCCTGAGCAACTCGAGCGCGCCGTGAGTGTCGTTTATGTTGTTAAACGACAGCTCCTTGCCGTGGAGCTGGAGGATATCGGTCAGCATACCCTGCGTGTCCCTTATCTCCCGGTAGAACGCCGCCTTCTGATGAGGGTTCTCACCGTAGCGCATTAACTGCGTTTTCTCATAAGTGAGAGTTAATATGTCCGGCATATCGTTAATGCCCGCAATATCGCCGGTGTATTTGGCGATCATTGCGTCGTAGTGGGCGGTAAGCGCGAACACCTTTGCCGCGAGCCGGAAATTTGTTTCCTTTGAAACGGAGCCGTTTTGCTTTAGCTCCGCCAGCACGGCGCCGTAGTCGGACGGGTCGGTTATGACCGAGACATCCTGATAATTTTTCGCGGCGGCGCGGAGCATGGCGGGGCCGCCGATGTCGATATTCTCAATGGCCTCCTCAAGCGTAACGCCGGGCTTCATTATGGTCTGCCTGAATGGGTAGAGGTTCACCACCAATATATCTATGGGCGTTATGCCGAGTTCTTTCAAGCACTCCATATGCTCCGGGTTTTCCCGCATGGCCAGCAGTCCGGCGTGGATACGCGGGTGCAGTGTCTTGACCCGGCCGTCGAGACATTCCGGGAAACCCGTGACTTCGGATATGCCGGTCACATTGACGCCCGCGTCGGCAAGCGCCTTTTGCGTACCGCCCGTAGAGACGATCTCGACGCCCAAATCGCAAAGTGCGCGGGCAAACCCGATAACGCCGGTCTTGTCGGATACGCTGAATAACGCTCTCATGAATCTGAAGCCCCTTCCTTTACAGCGCCCAAAAGCCTGATAACATACGGCTTTGGCGGCTTACTTTTTCTCCAAATACGCCTTATAGCCTATCTCGGCCAGCAGCTCGGATTTCTCGCGCACCCCTTTTTCAAGTCAGCGCTTGTATTCGCGTACGCGCTCCCTGACGGCCTTGTCGGCGACGCCCAAAATCGACGCCGCGAATATACCCGCGTTTTTAGCGCCGCCTATGGCCATGGTGGCGACCGGGATCCCGGGGGGCATCTGAGCTATGGAATACAGCGAATCCGCGCCGCCCAGCGATTTTGTCAATACGGGCACGCCTATGACCGGCAGCGGCGTCAGCGCCGCTATCACGCCCGGCAGATGCGCCGCGCCGCCCGCGCCGGCGATGAATACGTCAACGCCGTTCGGCTCCGCGTTTCTAACATACTCCATCAAAAGCTCCGGCGAACGGTGCGCCGACGCGACGGTGATATCGAAATCAATACCAAAGCCCTTTAATATTTCGGCCGCCTCGCTCATGCAGGCTAAATCCGAATCGCTGCCCATTACTATGGCTACCTTAGACATTCTGAGAACCGTCCTTTCGCTCGTGTTAACCGTTACGGTTAAGAAAATTATTACTCATATCCGGCGCCCTTTTATAGCGGATACGGAAGCACTTTTTTTAAGGCTGACCCGCGCGGGCGGGTGATAGGAGAGGCCATTTACACTCAATTTAATGCCGTCAACAATGATGACAATAGCGAAATCACGGCGGAAATTAAGATAATATAAGGATATTATCGCGCCATCCAAGCCTGTAATTCGCGCGTTTCCGGGAATGGCCGGCCGGAAGCAAGGATTTTTCATGGCGCAGGAGGCTGAAATGCTCCGGCCGCGAGGTGTGTTATGGTAAACGCGTCCTATCAAGCTTCGCAAAGCATGTAAAGTGTTATGACATTACACCATAAAATATGAGACGCCGGACTCGAAGATACGCTGGTCAAATATACCGGGTATATTTTTATAAGTGTTGGCGCCGAAGCGTTCGGAATGGCCCATCTTACCAAGTATACGCCCGCATGGGCTGATAATGCCCTCAATCCAGCCGTCGGAGCCGTTGGGGTTCTCCCCGTGATAGACGGTGGCTACCTGACCGTTGGCGAACAAGGCCCGAACGGCTTCATCGGACGCCGCGAAACGGCCCTCGCCGTGCGAGATAGGCATACTATGCAAGTCTCCGGGCTTTACATTGGCGAGCCATGGCGAGCTGTTAGATACAATTCGCGTTGCAGCGATATGTGATATGTGCCTGCCGAGTGTGTTATACGATAAAGTGGGGTCTCCGGCGTCGAGGAGGGTGATTTTGCCTTGGGTCAGCAGGCCGAGCTTGAGAAGCGCCTGAAAGCCGTTGCAAATGCCGAGTATGAGTCCGCCGCGCTCTATCAGGCTGTGTATGGCGTCGCTGATGAAAGGGTTGCGGCAAACGGCGGTTATAAACTTGGCCGAACCGTCAGGCTCGTCTCCCGCGCTGAAGCCGCCGTTGAACATAAGTATGTCCGCGAGTCCTATGGCCTTGCTCATAGCCGCGATAGAGGCGTCAACATCTGAGGGCGTGAGATTTCGGAACACTAAGGTATCTACGGACGCGGACGCGCGTTCAAAAGCGCGCTGAGCGTCGTATTCGCAGTTGGTGCCGGGGAACAGCGGCATAAATACGCGGGGCTTGATATTAAGCCGCGCGGGCTTGGGGAATTCTTTACCCTTGGCTTCAAACCCGTATTCAGGTACGGACGCGCCGGTCTTTGGTTTTACGGGGAATATAGGCTCAAGCGCGGACATCCACGCGTTTAGCAGCTCCGAAATTGGGATGCGGTGTGAGCCGGCGTGAATTTGCGGCTGCTCATGGGTCTCTCCGACGACGGCCCAGCTTTCGGGGATACCGGATATGTCGGGCATTTCAAGGATGATCGCGCCGTTTGCCGGCGCGAAAAGCCCGGCGGCATCGTCGAGCCGCAAGCCTATACCGTTGCCGAAGCACATTTTGGCGAGCGTCTCGGCCATGCCGAAACGGCCCGCGCTGCCGGCGGCGAGTATCCTGCCGCTTTTGATAAGCTCGTGTATTTTGGAATAGTTCGCGCGCAGCGCGCCGAAGTCAGGCAAATGGTCGGCGCCGAGGTTGACGGCGGCGGCGACCACCTTGCTGCCCGGTCTCTTGAATTCGGGCGAGATTACATGCCGCGCGTCGCACACGCACATACCAAAAGCCGCGACTACCGGTGGAACGCTTATATCATGGAATGTCCCGGACATACTGTCTTTTCCGCCGATGGCGGCGCAGCCGGATTTTATCTGCGCCCAATACGCGCCAAGCATACCCGCCGCGGGCTTGCCCCATTTCAGGGCGTCGCCGCCTAACTTTTCAAAGTATTCCTGAAACGAAAACCGTGTGCGGGTGTGGTCGCCGCCGCACGCGGTGATTTTGGCCAGCGTTTCCACAACCGCGCAGACCGCGCCGTGGAACGGGCTCCATTCGGAGATAACCGGGTCGTACCCGTGTGCCAGAATGGTCGCGGTGTTGGTCTCGCCTTTCAGGGCCGGCAGCTTGCAAACCGACGCCTCGGCGGGCGTTAGCTGGTGTTTGCCTCCGAACGGCGTCAGCACGGACGCCGCGCCTATCGTGGAATCAAACTGTTCCGACAGCCCTATTTGCCCGCAGACGTTCAGGTCGCCCATAAGCTCAATCCAGCGCTCCGCGGTGTCGCCGCCGAGACCGTCCGTAAACGGCGCGCGGTCTGACGGGGCGGCGATTATGGCGCGCGAGTTTTGTTTAGCGCCGTTTGTGTCCATCAGCGCGCGGGGCAGGTCGGCAATGACCTCGCCGCGCCAGCGCATACGCATACGCGGTTCCGCGACGACGGAGGCGATCTCGGCGGCCTCAACGTTTTCCTCAAGGCAAAACTCAATAAAACGCTCCTTGTCGCGCGCGTCCACCACAACGGCCATACGCTCCTGCGATTCGGAGATAGCAAGCTCCGTGCCGCCGAGACCCTCGTATTTCTTGGGCGCCATATCCAAGTCGATGTCCAAGCCGTCTGTCAGTTCTCCAACGGCCACCGATACGCCGCCCGCCCCGAAGTCGTTGCAGCGCTTTATCATGCGCGCGGCTTCCGGGTTCCTGAACAGCCGCTGCAGCTTGCGTTCGGTGACGGGGTTGCCCTTTTGAACCTCCGCGCCGCACATTTGCATTGATTGCTCCGTGTGAGACTTCGAGGAGCCGGTAGCCCCGCCGCACCCGTCACGCCCCGTTCGCCCGCCGACCAAGAGTATACGGTCGCCCGGCGACGGTACGGCACGCAGCACGTTTTCAAGCGGAGCCGCGCCCGCTACGGCGCCGATCTCCATACGCTTGGCCACAAAACCGGGGTGATAAATCTCCCTGACCTGTCCGGTCGCCAGACCGATCTGATTCCCGTATGAGCTGAAGCCGCGCGCGGCTTCACGCGTGAGGCGCTTCTGCGGCAGTTTGCCGGGCAGCG
>WRLW01000107.1 GCA_009777435.1 Oscillospiraceae bacterium
ATTATCTGCTTAGCAAAATTTCTTTCCCTTGGAGCATGATCGACAAGATAACCCCCTACCCGGACAAATCCGTCGAGACCATGCTAACGGCAAAGGGCGTCGAGGGCATGGCGCCCATAGTCACATCAAAGGGGACGTTCGCGGCCGCGTTTGTAAACGCCGAAAGACCGCAGTATCTTGTTGTGGAGGATGTGTTCCCCAACGGCCGGCCGCCGCTGGAAAAGGCCGGCGTGCTGTTCACCGGCCGCGAGACCGTCGGCAAAGCCGAGCGCATGAAAGTCACCACCTGCCTTAACCCACTGCATACCGCGATGGCGGTATACGGCTGTCTGCTGGGCTATACGCGCATCAGCGACGAAATGCTTGACGCCGACATAACCGCGCTCGTTAAACATCTGGCCTATACGGAGGGCCTTCCCGTGGTCACAGACCCGGGTATATTCTCGCCGCGCGGCTTTATCGACGAGGTGCTTAACGAACGGCTGCCCAACCCTTTTATACCCGACACCCCGTTTCGCATCGTGACCGACACCTCTCAAAAGGTCGGCATACGGTTCGGCGAAACCATCAAAAGCTATATAGCGGAGCGGCGCGACATGGGCGGCCTTGTGGCCATCCCGCTCGCCATAGCCGGCTGGCTGCGCTTTCTGCTCGGTGTGGACGACGCCGGACAGGTCATGGAAATAGCCCCCGACCCGCTCAAGGATGAGATGCGGCAGGCGCTCTCCGGCATTGTGTGGAATGTCCCCGAAAGCTATAGCGGCCAGCTGCTTCCCATTCTGTCCAACAGCCTCATTTTCGGCTCCGACCTGACGGAAACCGTCCTTGCCGGCCGTATTGAGACATACTTCGTATCGATGCTGGCCGGCCCCGGCGCCGTACGCGATACGCTGAGAAACGAGGCCGGCAAATGAAAGCTTTTATGGACAACGACTTCCTGCTGTGCGGTGACGCCGCCAAAACGCTCTATCATAGCTTCGCGGCCCCCATGCCCGTCATTGACTACCACTGCCATATAAACCCGGAGGATATCGCGTTAGACCGGCGCTTCGACAACCTCGCGCGGCTTTGGTTAGGCGGCGACCATTACAAATGGCGCCTTATGCGCGCCAACGGCGAGGACGAGCGCGTGATAACCGGCGCGGAAAGCTCAGACCGCGATAAATTTTTAGCGTTCGCCCGTACGCTGCCCAAAGCCATCGGGAACCCCGTCTACCACTGGGCGCATCTGGAGCTGCGGCGCTATTTCGACTGCGAGCTGATTCTGTCGCCGGATACGGCCGATGAAATCTGGCGTCACTGCAACCAAAGGCTTGACGGCCTGTCGGCGCGCGAAATCATAAGACGCTCGCGCGTGGAAGCCATAGCGACCACAGACGACCCCGCGGACAGCCTTGAATGGCACAAGAGCATAGCGGCCGACAAGTCGTTCGCGACAAAGGTCGTGCCAGCTTTCCGTCCAGACAGGGCAATGAATATCGAAAAGCCTGACTTCGCCGCGTATCTGGCAAAGCTCGGAGAGGCCGCCGGCATACCCGTCAAGTCCCTTGACGACCTGTTCGCGGCCCTCGAGAACAGAATAAGCTTCTTTGACGCGGCGGGCTGCCGCGCTTCGGATCACGGGCTTGACTACGTTCCCTTCGCGGACGCCGCGAAAGCGCCCGGGCTGTTCAAAAAAGCTCTGGGCGGCGAAGCGCTTTCGTTCGGCGAAATCGAAGCGTATAAAACCGCGCTGCTGCTGTTCCTGGGCAGAGCTTACGCGAAGCGCGGCTGGGTGATGCAGCTCCATTACGGGACACAGCGCAACGTCAACACGGCCATGTTTGACAGGCTCGGCCCAGATACGGGCTTCGACGCCATCGGAAGCCGTGAATGCGGCTATAACATCACGGCGCTGCTCGACAGGCTTGAGCAGACCGGCGAGCTGCCCAAAACCATCCTGTATTCGCTCAATCCCAACGACGACGCCATGCTCGCGACCATCTGCGGCTGCTTTATGGCCGGCGGGATAACGGGTAAAATTCAACACGGAAGCGCGTGGTGGTTCAACGACACCAAGCAGGGCATGGAGACGCAGTTATCGAGCTTGGCGAGCCGCGGACTTCTGGGGGGCTTTGTCGGTATGCTGACGGATTCGCGCAGCCTTTTGTCATACACGCGCCATGAATATTTCAGGCGCATCCTGTGCAACCTGCTGGGCGCTTGGGTGGAAAACGGCGAATACCCCGCCGATATCCCCGCGCTCGGCGCGATGGTGCGCGACATCAGCTACAATAACGCCCTTAAATATTTCGGGTTTTAGAACGCCATACGCAAGCCCGCCGGCGCGCCAATGTCAAGGCGCGCCGGCGCTTTCAACCGCGGACTCAAAAATTTCATACAGCTCCGGCATTTCCTTTTTAAGTGAAACGGGCCGTTTTTTCCCGCTGTGGTAATAGCAGTGCCTGCTCTCGCCTAAAGCTCGCAGCGCGCCGGTCTCCGCGTCGCTTATCCTATACGTCAGCGTCATTCTGAGAACCCCCAGCTCGGCGATATCCATATGGATATTAACGGTATCGCCAAAGCGCACCATTGACTTGTATTCACACGACACGCTCAGCACGGCGAAATCAATACAGGCCGCCACGGCCTTTTCATATCCGAAGCCGACGCGCTCCAAATAATCGACGCGCGCCTCCTCAAGCCAGCGGATATAGTTCGCGTGATGTACGACACCCATCTGGTCGGTCTCGTAGTAATGCACCTTGCGTTTATAAGCGGTCATATCTGTCTCCTTATTCCCGGCAAGCCGTCACCGTCAGTATGAAAAGCTCTATTCCAAATCCTGGATTTTCATTTTGTTTATCTCGCGCTGCTCCTTAAACCGTCCCCGGCATGAAAAATATATGAGCAGCAAAAGCGCGGTTGGTATATTGGAGAGCAGAAAAACCATAGTAACCTGCGGGATAAAAGGAATGATACTGCCCTGTTCCCGACCGGGCGCGGCAGTCGGTTCGGCGATGACCATTTGCCCGTCTGCATAGATCTCGGTTCTTATCATCATCATACCCGCCATCCCGAAAATCATGCTCAGCGAAACGACGACAGATATTATCGGAAGAATCAACCCAAGCCATTTATTGCGATTCTTTGACAAATAAATCTGCAGAATAATAATACCGGCAATGAGCGAGAGTAAAATTACGGCGGCAGCCGACACACCCACAGTTTTCATCTTATTCGCCCTCCTTTTTGATCTTCTTATATTCGGATATCAGTATCTTTGCGGTGTCGAATTCGATTTTATCGCCGACCACAAGCCGCTTTATAAGCGCGACATACGGTTCATTGGCTGTGTCCTCGCTTATTTGAATCTTTTGGATAAGCTTGTCAAGCCGCAAGCGCACGGTCGGATAGGTAACGCCGTATTGTCTCGCCATTTCCTTCAGCGAACCGGAAACCTGTAAAAACCTCTTGATAAAGGTAACGTCCTCATCCTCAAGGCTCGCCATCCATTCGGGAACCATCTCTATCAAAGCTTCCGCCTCCTTTAACATTATTGAGTATATCACTTAACATTATTCAAGTCAATACTAAAATTATTTTTTATTTTTATTGCCGCCGCTTAAAACTGCCGGCCAAAAAAATAAGCCCCCTTTGCGGCGGCGCTTGGCCGCAAAGGGGGCTGTGCGGAGAATTTTATATTTTCCCCATTCCCATCAGGACATAGCGGATTAGGAAGGCGAAAGAGAACAGCCAAAGCACGGGGTGGATCTCTTTGCTTTTTCCGGTGAACAGCTTGACCAGCACATAGAAAATGAAGCCAAGCCCAATTCCGTCGGCTATGGAGTAGGCAAACGGCATCATCACGACCGTAACAAAGCATGGAATCGCTTCGGTCAGGTCGCCCCACTTGATATCCTTCAAGCTGGAAACCATCATGATACCGACAATGATCAGGATAGGCGCGGTGGCCGCTCCCGGAACAAGGCCCATTACCGGAGCGAGGATCAGAGAGACAATGAACAGCACGCCTGTAACCATAGAGGTCAACCCGGTGCGCCCGCCTTCGCTGATGCCCGCCGCCGATTCGACATAGGTAGTGACGGTCGAGGTGCCCATAACGGCGCCGGCCGAGGTGGCCACGGCGTCGGCCAGCATGGCGCCGCCCGCCCGCGGCAGGTTGCCCTTCTCATCAAGGAAGCCGCCCTTTTCGGCGGTTCCTACCAGCGTCCCGATGGTATCGAACATATCGGTAAGGGTCATGGCTATCAAGACCGTAAAGACGCTCACTATCATCATGCCGAAGCCTTCGCCGGTGGAGAACAGCTCGCCGAAGCCTGTAAAGCACTGGCCGAACGTACTGCCAAACGCTTTGAAGGAATCACCGAAAGCGGCCGTAAGGCCCGGCGTCGAGATACCCAGCTCCACCTTGAAGCCGAACTGTAAAATAGCGCCGACCAGCGAGGTGGCGATTATGCCGATGAACAGGCTGCCCTTGACCTTGAAGCAGAGCAGCGCGACGACCAGTACAAGGCCGAAAATGGCAAGCAGCGCCGACGGGCTGCTCAGGTCGCCCAGCCCGATTATCGGAACCCCGCCAAACGGCGTGTCGAGCAGCCCGGCGTTCACAAGGCCTATCAAAGCGATGAACAAGCCTATACCGGCGGCGATGGCGCGCTTGAGGGGCATGGGAATCGCGTTTACGATTACTTGCCTGAGCTTGGTGATGGTAATAATAATGAACAGCACGCCCGATACAAAAACCGCGGCCAGCGCGGCCCGCCATGAATACCCCATAACACCGCAGACCGTGAAGGCGAAAAACGCGTTTAGGCCCATCCCGGGCGCCTGCGCGAACGGATAGTTGGAGAGCAGGCCGGTGAGTATCGTACCGATGGCGGCGGCCAGACAGGTAGCGATAAAAACAGCACCGTAATCCATTCCCGCGGCCGAGAGAATGTCGGGATTTACAAATATTATGTATGCCATGGTGAAAAACGTGGTCGCGCCGGCAATGACCTCTGTCCTTACTGTTGTGCCGTTCTGCTTGAGCTTGAAGAACTTCTCCATAAAAGCACCCCTTTGTTATTTTGACCGCTGCGAGCGGTGGTTTGACATAGTTCTATATTTCGACGTCAGCCGCGGTGAACAGCGGCAGCGGCGCGAGAAAAATTATATCCTCCCTGTCGGCGGCTTCGCCTTCGGCTAAAACGGCGGCGCGTCCAACCACATTGCCCCCCGCCATTTGCACCAGACGCTCCAGCGCCGCGAGCGAACCGCCTGTGGAAATAACGTCGTCTACCAGCAAGGCCCTGCGATTTTTAAGCATGTCCGCGTCTTTGCCGTCTAAATACAGGCTCTGCTCCGATTGGGTCGTGATGGACTTCAGCCCGACGTGAAGCGAATCTCTCATGTAGACCTTTGCTTGCTTCCTCGCCACTATATACGAGGCGTCGCCGCGCTGCCGCGCCATTTCCATGGCAAGCGGTATGCTCTTCGTCTCCGGGGTCACAATGAAATCGTATTCGGGACAGATTTTCAGTAACTCGCGGGCGCTGCGAACGGTCAGCTCGACATCCCCCATCATTACAAAGCCGGCTATATACATACCGTCATCAATCGGAAAAAACGGTAAGCGCCGTTCCAGCCCCGCCACATTCAATGCGTACCCTTTCATGTGTCCGTGCCGTTTTTCTTATACGACTGCGCGCCGGGGAGCGCCTTGTTCAGGATAAT